>CAXUFU010000350.1:0-3787 GCA_964250275.1 uncultured Chthoniobacterales bacterium
TTCTATGATCGGCTGCTGGCGGGGAAGCGCGCAGGGACGTACGTGGTGGGGGTTGCTTTCGCGTTCCAGATGGTGGCCGAACTGCCGGTGGCGGCGCATGATGTCGTGATGGACGCGGTCGTCACTGATTAGATGAGCCTTGAGGCGCTTGGACGGGCATGCTCCGTTGTGCCCCTGACTGTCTGCGGACCATTCAGGGGAAGGGACAAACAGGGGCACGACGGAGGGTGCCCGTCCAAGCGCTTTGAACTGTAGCCCTACCTCATTTTTTGGGTGCCGCTTCGCGGCGGCGACGGTGTTATTTGTGTGCGCTCTAATCCAAGTCTGGGTCTTCGGTTGCGCCTTTTTTGCTTTTCAGGCCGCGCAGCTTGCCGTGGATGAAGGGATCGATCTCGCCGTCCATCACGGCCTGCACGTTGCCGGTCTCGACGCCGGTCCGCAGGTCCTTGACCATTTGGTAGGGCTGGAAAACGTAGCTCCGAATCTGGCTGCCCCAGGCAACGTCGCCCTTCTCGCCGTACTGGCGTTCGATCTCGGCGCGCTTCTTGTCCACTTCGATTTGCATCAGCTTCGACTTGAGCAGCTTGAGCGCGGTCATCCGGTTCTTCATCTGGCTGCGCTCTGCCTGGCACGCGACCACCAGGCCGCTCGGCAGATGCGTGATCCGCACGGCAGTCTCGACCTTGTTCACGTTCTGGCCGCCTTTGCCGCCGCTGCGGAAGGTATCGAGTTTGAGGTCGCGTTCGTCGATGTCGATGGGTGCATCGTCGGGCAGCTCGGGCACGACATCGACGCTGGCAAACGACGTGTGCCGCCGCTTGTTCGCGTCGAAGGGAGAGATGCGCACCAGACGGTGGACGCCGCGTTCGGTCTGCAGGTAGCCGAACGCGTAAGCGCCTGCCACTTTCACCGTCGCCGACTTGATGCCGGCTTCATCGCCTAACTGGATATCGACGACCTGGCGTTCAAACCCATGCCGTTCGAGCCAACGCTCATACATGCGCAGGAGCATCTCCGCCCAATCGCAGGATTCCGTTCCACCCGCGCCGCTGTGAACGGTGAGGAAGGCGTTGGAGCGGTCGTTTTCGCCCGAGAGAAGCTGCCGGAGCTCGAAGTCTTCCAGGTCGGCGCGCGTGCGGTGATATTCGGCGGCGAAATCGGTGTAGGCGGCGGTTTGACGGGCGGCGTCGGGTTCCTCATCAGCCAGCAGCTTGAGCGTTTCAAGGTCGGCCACCTGGCTTTCCAAGGCAACCAGCGGCTGGATGCGGGCGCGCAGCGCGGAGACTTCCTCGACCTGTTTTTGAGCTTGTTCTTTGCGGTCCCAAAAGGCGGGCTCCGCCATCAGCGATTCGAGTTCGCCCAAGCGGGTTTGCAGGGCTGGCAAGTCAAAGATACCTCCGCAACTGCCCGACGCGGGCTTTGAGTTCTTCGGTTTGGAGCGTGTTGGGATCTTCTGACATGGGCGTTCTAGGCTGGTGCGGTGCGGCTATAGTAAAGATGGATCTAGGATCCAGTCCCATCTGTTTTCGGCTGACGCTTGAGGAGCTTGGGAGACGCCAAAAAATGGACCGGTTTACCGAACGGAATGGGACGGCTCGGAGAGCCCGCCCCTACCTTGTTTTGGGCGCGGTAGCTAGTTCAGGTGTGGATGTGCGGGATGCAGGGGCGCGTCTTGGACGTCGGGCGACTTGGGGGGCTCGACGCGCAGGATCGTCTCGCCTTCCTTCATTAGCTCCAGCTTGTCGCGCGCGATGATGCTGAGATATTCCGGGCTGTACGTCAGCCAGAGGATCTCGTGCGCATGCCGCAAGTGGATGGCTTGCTGTTCGTCGATCAAACGCTGCAACCGCGCGCGCTCATCGCGTTCCGTGCGCTGCCGTTGCAGCTCGGGCAGAAAGGCGCCGATGATAATGCCCACCGCCGTCAGGATTAAGAGCACCCACAGCAGACGATTAATGCGTTGCCAGATACTAACCGGCGGGCGCTCGTACTCATCTATATAATAGCCCGTGCTCAATCAGCGCATCTTACCGCCATACCGCGCGTTGTCACCCAATTCTTCTTCGATACGCAAGAGCTGATTGTACTTCGCCACGCGATCCGTGCGGCAGAGTGACCCGGTTTTGATCTGACCCGCATTGGTGGCAACCGCGATGTCCGCGATCGTGGTGTCCTCCGTCTCGCCGGAGCGATGACTAATCACCGCGGTGTACCGGTTCTCCTTGGCCAGCTCAATCGCGTCCAAAGTCTCCGTCAGCGTGCCGATCTGGTTGACCTTCACCAAGATCGAATTAGCGACTCCGCGTTCGATACCTTGACGCAGAAAATCGACGTTAGTCACGAACAAGTCGTCGCCGACCAACTGGACCTTATGGCCTAAAGCCAGCGTCAGCTCCTTCCAAGTGTCCCAATCGCTTTCCGCGCAACCATCTTCGATCGAAATAATCGGGAAGCGGCTGACCAAGTCCTGATAGTAGCTGACGAGCTCGGAGCCCGTCCGGACGGAGCCATCGGATTTCTTAAAGCGGTAAACTTTGGCCTCTTCGTCGTAAAATTCACTGGAAGCGGCGTCGAGTGCCAGGAAGACGTCCTCGCCCAATTTGTAGCCGGCGACGTCGATGGCTTGGGCGAGCGTTTGCAAAGCGTCATCCGCGGAACGGAAAGCAGGCGCGAAACCGCCTTCATCGCCTACCGCGGTGGACAGGCCGCGCCCTTTGAGCACCCCCTTGAGGGCATGAAAGATTTCCACGCCGCACCGGAGCGCTTCACGGAAGGTCGGCAGCCCTTTCGGCATGATCATGAACTCCTGGAAATCGATGGGCGCATCGGAGTGCGCACCGCCATTGATGACGTTCATCATGGGCACGGGGAGCACCTTGGCGTTCGGTCCGCCGAGATACTTGAAGAGCGGAATGCCCAGGGCGGCGGCGGCAGCGTGGGCGGTCGCAAGCGAGGTGCCGAGAAGCGCGTTGGCGCCGAGCTTCTTCTTGTTGGCGGTGCCGTCGAGGGCGATGAGCGCTTGATCGAGCGCGACTTGATCGAGGGCGTCCATGCCGCGGATCGTGCTGGCGATCGTTTCCTGCACGGACTCGACTGCTTTGCTGACGCCTTTGCCGGAATAGCGTTTCTTGTCGCCGTCGCGCAGTTCCCAGGCTTCATGTTGGCCGGTGCTCGCGCCGCTGGGGACGGCGGCGCGGCCGTGGACACCGGCCTCCAGATGGATCTCGACTTCGATGGTCGGATTCCCGCGGGAATCGAGGATTTCGCGGGCGCGTACGTCGGTGATTTCAGTGAAGTCAGCCATGAGAAAGGAGAGTGGAAGGTGGGAAGCGAAAAGGTGGAAGGCGGTGCGTGGAAAGTAAAGCCGGCGTTCGGCGGTATTTGGGGGGGGTTAGCGGCCGGCGGATGAGGCGCGAGCGCTTTTCTCCCGGCGCGCCTCCAAGCCGGAGGCAGCGCCGGTCGTCCGCGAAGCGCCTTCGACGGTCATAGACCGCCGCTACAGGGAGACTTGCGGGGCGAGATCCGTTTAGGTGGACGGCGATTGGTAGGCGTTGATCGCGAGGATTTTGGCCGAGCGGGAACCCTGGCCGGATTCATTCGGCAACTCGATCGTTTCACCTACCTTATGGCCAAGCAGCGCCTGGCCGATCACCGTCAGATACGAGAGAATGCCTTGTTCCGGGTTGCCGTCCCAGGCGCCGAGGATGGTGTAATGCTCGTCGTGGCCGGTGGACAGATCCTGGACGGCGACCACGGCGTGCATGCGATCTTCGACTCATCGAAGATC
>CAXUFU010000351.1:0-3783 GCA_964250275.1 uncultured Chthoniobacterales bacterium
GCGTCCCTCCCGTCGGACCACGCATCTTGCCTGACACATCTGCGCTCGTGGCGAATCCCGTAACCACCGAATGTCTTGGGCGAGACACCCGCCCTCCCCAGGAATCTCAGGCACCGCGCCACCCCCGGCAGGCGAAGCGCCCGCCCTACAGCCAGACTCTTTTCGGCGGCATGCATAATCCTCCTACGCGAACTGCCGGCTGCGCTCCGGCTGCTCCCGCACCCAAGCGACCTCCAGTTCCTGCAACAGCTCCGTTTGCCGGCGCTCGAAGGCGTCCAAGGCAAAGCGCGCCGTGAGCCGCAACCGCGCCCGCGCGCTGCTCACCAGGCCCTGGTGCGTCAACACGACAAACGCCGTGGCGGTCGGTTCCACCACCCGCTGCAGCCGGTACCAGCTCGTCGCGGGAATGCGGCGAATCTCCGCCGGTGCGTTGGCACGCAGATCCAGGACCACGAGGGGCAGATTGCCATCGCGCAAGAGCAGATCGGCGGCTTTCAGGGCGTGTTCCGCGGTGCCGGCGCGCACCCACAGCAGCCGGGCGAGCATGGCCGCCGGCAAAGCCGTCGCGTCGAAAGAATCCCGGGCATCGATCAGCGCCAGAAACGTGCTGCGCTGGGTACTGGCGCGCAAAAGCGTGTGCAGCAACAGACCGCCACCCCCTTGGGACACCACCTCCGTGATGCCGCCCAGCGGCAGCCCCTCGCCCAACAAGCCGTCCAGGCGCGGGACGCCGGTGGCAAAATAGCCGGCCGGGCGCACCGGCAGTTGCGGGAACTTGGCCGCCAGCAGTTCGCGGAGTTGGGTGATGTTCGAAGCGGGTGCCACGCCTCGAACTTAGCGACAGAAAAGAAACTGTTCAAGTCGAACAGTTACTAATTTTTAATGGGCGCGCTGTGCCTGGCAACCGGAGCGGTCGCCCTACAGTGCTGCCGAGGTCGCGTTGCGTTGCAGATGGACCAGCACCCCTTGGATCGCCAACTCGCTCACCGGGATCAAGTCTGGATACCGCGGATTCTCCGCGCGCAGGAACGGGCCACCTTTCTCCTGCACGTACCGCTTGAGCGTGGTCTCGCCATCGATCAACGCCGCCACGATCTGTCCCGGCGCGGGCTCGCGCACCTCGAACACCGCGCAATCTCCATCCAGGATGTGCGCGCCGATCATTGAGTCCCCTCGCACCTGCGTCGCGAACAACACCGCCCGCTCCGAGATGCCCGTCGCCACCGTATCCACCAGCACAAACCCGTCCGGCTCCTGCTCGATCAGCTCCGGGATGCCCGCCGGGATGGAGCCGAACACCGGGACATGCACGATTTTAAGCTTCGGCGGCGAGGTGGTCAGCGCCCGCGCCTTGCGAGCGATCTTTTGCAGCGCCCCTTTGCGTTCGAGCGACCGGATGTGATCGACTGCGGCCGTCTGGCTCTTGAAACCGAAGTGCTGCTGCACCTCGCGCGTGGTCGGCCCAGACCCGCGCTGCAACTCGATCTGCCGGACGTAATCTAGTACTTCGCGCTGGCGGCTGGTTAAAGTCATGCTGTTCAGCAGGAACAGTGCACTGCGCCGGGAACTTTTGCCAGTGTAAACTCAGGCAAAACTATTTTGGACGGGCACCCAACCACGGGCCCCAATACATTGAGGGGCGCGGCGCCCCCCGCCAGGCACACCAGGGCCGCCGTCCAGGCAGACAGTCAGGGGCACGACGGAGCGTGCCCGTCCACGTGGATTTGGAGGCCACCGCGTCAAGCGCGCTGATCGTCACCTACCCGCGGCCGCAGATAATACGCCGCCAAACAACAGATCCCGACCCACGCTACGCCAAGGCTCCAGCCCGCCAGGACGTCCGTCGGATAATGCACGCCGAGATACACGCGGCTGCAACCGATCAGGCCCGTCAGCGCTACCGCCACCCCCAAATAGTAAATCTTCAACCTGGTGCGGGTCGCCGTGCGCGCCAGCGCCGCCGCCAGCGTCAGATACACCACCGACGAAAGCATCGCGTGGCCACTAGGAAAACTGGCTGTCGCGATGTCGCTCAAGTGCGGCACGATCGCGGGGCGCGGCCGGTGAAAGAGCGCTTTGAGCACCAGACTCAACGCCGTGCCGCTCCCCACGGTGGCGAGCAGGAACGTCAGTAACCCAAAGCGCTCGTCCAAGCAGAGATACCCCGCGATGATGGCCGTCAGCAGCGACAGGCCCACCACGCCGCCGAGCCCCGTCACGTCGCGGGCCACGGGCAGCGTCCAACTTGGGCCGATGGGCACCGCCAGATTGCCCGGCTCGCGGCAGGCCAGCAAAAGCTGCTCGTCGAACTTGCCCGTGTCTCCTTCGACGACTTCCGCCCCCAGTACGCCGAAAATCCACAAGCCCAGCACCGCCGCGAGGACGGCCGCCAAAATCGCGATCTCGAGCCGCCCGGAACGGGTCAGCGCCAAGACGATCCGGGGAAGGGCGCCGTGCATGGGTTTAACCCAGGCTGAGGCTGCGGAACAACGGACGCCACCAGGGAATGCCAGCGAGCAGCACCACCAGCGCCGCCGCGGACCAGCCGAGCAGGTTGCGATACCTGGCCGGGTCATCCAGCGCCCGTTTGCAGCGCCAGGCACCCACATGTGCGAACGCGACGGCGATCACCATCGTGGTCGTATGTTCGACCGCAAAGAAACGCAGCTCGTGTTGTTTCATGGCCGCGGCCATGTTCCCCCACGCTTCCCGGACGACGGGGCTGATGGCGTAGAGCCAGATCCCGAGCACGAGTTGCACGTCCATCACGCTGACAAAGAGCAGGCTCGTACGCCGGCCCAGAGGAACGAAGGCAAGCCGCTTGGCCCAGCCGGCCACTCCGCAGACCACCGCTGCCGCCCCGGCCAGCAGAACGAGCCAGCGCCAGTAGCTATGGATGACCAAGAGGAGCGGGTAAGGATGAGTCAGCATGGTCGCGCTATTATTCACGCTTCTCGCCTTTGGGGAAGAGCCATCCTCCCCGAACGCGAGCCCGGGAGTTATTTAGGCGAACTCGGCTTCACCACACTAGCTTGCGCGATGCGGTTGCCCGTCCAACTTCTCGAGCGCCTGCAATGGCGGCGCGGCCTGCGGGCCGCCCTGGCGGTGGCTGCGGCCATCCTGGTGTGCCGCAGCTTTGGCCAACCTTACACCTGGGCGGCCCTCGGCGCCTTTGAAGCGATCCTGGTCGACAACGGCGGCCCATACCGTTCCCGGCTCGACACCATCTTGACGGTCCTCGCGGGTGGAGCGGTAGCGGGGCTGCTGGGTGCATACGGCGGCGGATTGATTTTCGCGCCGGCCGGCGCGCCTGCCAGCCTCTGGAACGTCCCCTGGGCCGTGCTGCTCAGCGCCGCCGTTTGCTTTGGCTTTACGTTTGCCCGGGTGATCAACCAACCCTTTGCCTCCACCAGCACCATTATCCTGGTGATTTTCTTCTCGGGCCTGGGCAGCGGAGAGTACCACCTGGCGGCGGCGGCAACCCACCTGGCTGCTTTCGTCGGCGGCGGCCTGGGCGCGGCGGCGATCTCGCTTTTTCTCTGGCCGCTCGATCCCTTCCGCCCGGCCCGGCTCGACGTCGCGGCCGCTTACGCGCTGCTCGCGCAAGCCACCGCCGTCGCGGCCTCGGCCCAGACCCCCGACCGGCACCACAACGAACACGATTGGAAACGGCGGTTGCGTGTCCTGCTGGAAAACGCCCGCACCGCGTTGACCCTGACCCCCGCGCGCCGCCCCCCCCCCCCCACGCCGGCCCGGCGCCCCACCGAGGGGCGCGGCACCCCC
>CAXUFU010000352.1:0-981 GCA_964250275.1 uncultured Chthoniobacterales bacterium
TGGCTCAGAGCGATCAACCAAATCGCGATGACAGAGGTTTTACCCAAACCAGTGGGGATATCACAACAAGTCGGAATATCGCCTTTGGCAAATCGTGAGAAGAGCAGAGTCTGCCAAGGAAACGGCTCATTCCCGGTTATCGACTTGAAAGCATTTTGAAACATTGTGCCGTTTATGGTTTCGCTGCTCAGCTTCTCTGAATGGGGTGGGACATCCGCAGGGATATTGCCTACAAACAGGGATCGGGGCCGATCTTCGCTCATTTGTTTGACCAGACTGTGCGTTCTAAGTATGCGATGCAAAAAGTTTTCTTCTTGCGTCGGGTCGCGCCCCGTTGCAAAAGAAAATCCTGATGCTTTGGAAAGCCACCGCCGTCGCTGACTCTTCCGCAGTCATTTGCTTTGCCGTCGTGGATCGTTTCGATCTGCTTGCAGCCGCCTTCCATTCGCTCTTGATCACTCCGGGAGTCGAAGGCGAACTGGCGCTCCGGGCTGAGCAATGGAATGGTCTCTCGCACGTTCTCGAATTCCGCAGTCCCTTTTCCCGCGGTCGAATTGCCCGCGCAGGTTGCAGCGGCTGCAGAGGGACTAACGGTAGATTTTGGCCGGGGTGAAGCCGAGTCGATCGCGCTGGCACGGCGGCTCGCCGTTCCGTTGCTGATGGACGATTTGCCAGCCCGGCTCCATTCCGAATCGCTCGGAGTCAAGGTGGCAGGGACTTTGAAGGTGCTCGCCCTTTGCAAAGAAAGGAGGTTGATTTCGGAGGCGCGGCCTCTCGTCGAGCGCATGCGTGCCGACGGACGATTCTTTCGCGCGTCGTTTGCAGAGGCGTTTCTCCGCTCGGTCGGCGAAGGCTGACGCGCTGCGCCATAAAACTGCCGGCAGTTCCGCGCCTTTTGGCGCGGCCCCATTGAAGCTAGGTTTGCGAGGCAACGCTGGCCGATGCCAAGAAAATTTCCGCGCTCCCTGGAGCGCGGCCCCA
>CAXUFU010000352.1:991-3781 GCA_964250275.1 uncultured Chthoniobacterales bacterium
ACGCGCGCCGCGTCCCGCGCCTCAGGGCTCTCGTCCCGCGCCCCCGGGCGCGCGGCCCCATTGAAGCGACCAGCCTTGCCGGGGGCAGGCGAATCTGCGAACGTGCGAAGCGATGAAGACAGCAGTGGAACTCCCTCAAGAGATCATGGCCCTCGCGCAAGGCGAAGGATGCACGCTGGAAAGCAGCATCCAGACTGCCGTGGTGCTCGACGCGTACGCGCAGGGACGGATTTCCGCCGGGAAGGCCGCGCGGTTGCTCGACTTGGATCGCCTTGGATTCGAGGATCTCCGCATCGCGCGGGGCGTCAGCCCGCCGCCAAATGCAGGTGAAGCCGTTTAAGGTTTGAGGTTGAGCTTTCTCCTCGGCCTCGGCCCATGAACGTTGCTGTCGAAATGCCGGAAGAACTCGGAAGCGAACTCGCTGACTCGCCCGCGACGTTCGGACGACGAATCGCGCTTGATCTGCCGGTTTACTAATAATTGCAGCATCTGCTATCTTTGGGCAAAGCGGCCGAGCTCTCTTGATTACCCCGTGGCGACTTCGAAGAGCTGCTGGCCGAGCGCAAAATGGAACGTAACTACTCAGTCGCGGAATAGGCGGCGGATTGGCAGTGCGCGAAAAGCGCCGATTGAGACCCAGCGACAGGTGGATTGTCTTGGAGGTCATCCTGCCTGCCGGCTTCTGTACAGTAGGCGTGCCGCTCGCCGAAGCCTCGGAATAGGCTGGGGACGCTTCTGGTCCAAACGCCAAGCGGCACTCGTAGGTGAACGGCGAGGGAATCCCGCGGCAGCGATGAAAACGGTAGAGAAATGCCCGTCACTCATGAGGCTTGCCAGCATAGATATTCAGGCGACAGCGAATAACAACCCGAAAGCGTACCAATGTCATTGTTCTTGGGCCAACTCACTCCTTAATACGCTCCGCCCTGTCCTCTTCCGCCAGCATCTCCGAGAGTGGCAGGGCCACATCGGCGGGCGGTGGGGCGCCGGCACGGCCAGAGCCGACTCGCGCACCGCAGACACCTTGCGCGACGTCGACTTGAAACTCGCCCGGGCGCCTGCGGCGTCCTCACTAAAAGTCGCGGCGTCATGTGCGGCGATATTCAACTGCGCGGCTGTCGCGATGGCGTCCTGGTTGGCTCCCAGAAACAAAAACTGCCAGCCGTATCGGTCGCGCTGCCGGCGGATGCGCGCGGCGATCTCGCCTTGGGTATACTTCTGGGACGCGTTCTCGTAGCCGTCTGTCAGGATCGCGCTGATGACCTTCGCCCGGGCGCTCCGGCCCCGGAGTCGCGGCCAGGCGGCGACCGAGATCGTCGATGGTCCGGCCCGTGGCATCCAGCAGAGCCGTCGAGCCGCGGAAGGTAGGTCGTGGCGTCGAGCGATAGCACTTCGGGGATCGGCAACGCGTCCGCGGGCACCAGGTATTCGTCATCGAAAAGGACGAGCGTGAAGCGCGCCTGTCCGGGGGCGTAGCTGGTAGCTGGTTACGAACTCGCGGAATGTACTCTTGAAGACTCTTTTGGCTCATGGCAGCGGGCATCCGCCATGGTGTCCATCATCATGAGGCAATGGATATTTTTCCCACTTCTCCCCTCGGGGTCCTCTTCAATGAGGCAACACGTGTTTGGCCGAAAGTTGCCAAATCTATTCGCCCATGTGCTCGGAAGCGCCTACGATGGTAGCGTGAACGAGCAGGAAGAGCACCAAACGCGAGCATGGGTAGATGGCTGGCGGGAAAGTGGTGTCGCGCTTGATCAAGTCAGAATCCAGGAACTCCGAGCACTTACGGAGGATGAATCAGGTCGGCTCTTTGCCAGCATGTCCATTGACACGGACACCCTTTGGATTTCGCCTGAACGGCGTACCGCCGCCGGCCTGGTCGAACAGCAGCGCCTTTTCATGCTGAGCGATGAGCATCCAACGCGTCATCGCCGCCGCTCTTGAGCTTCAGGAGCGGCTGCTGGAAATCGGCCTGCCCTATTGCTTTATCGGTGGAAGTGCCGTCCAGCGTTGGGGCGAGCCACGGCTGACCGTGGATGCGGATGCCATGGCTCCTGCTCCTTGTGCCAGTCCTGGATCGCGTAGGCGATGAACTCCGGGCCGTTGTCGCTGCGCAGGTGCTGTGGACAACCGTAGCGCAGGAAAGCAGCCTCCACGACGGTAATGACATCCACGGCTCGGATCGACCAGCCGGCATGCACCGCCAGGCAGCGCCGCGTGTGTTCGTCGAGGAGCGTCAGCATGCGAAAGCGGGTGCCGTTTTCGGTCTGGTCTTCCACGAAGTCCCAGCTCCACACCTCATTGGTTCGAGCCGCCCGCTGCCGCACCGCAGTCGAGACGCGCAGCCGCTTCATCCGGCGCTGCCTTTTACTCACCTGCAGGGCTTCCTGGCGCCGAATGCGCTGCACTCGCTTGGCATTGACCTCGAAGCCATCGCGCCGCAGCAGTGCCGTGATCCGCCGGTAGCCATAGCGTGGATGTTTACGGCTCAACTCCAGGATCTCCTTGCGCGCCCGCCGGCTCTCCAGGCTCTGACTACCCGACCGGTAAAAGCTCGACCGTGCCAGCCCCAGCGCCCGACACGTCACGGCTGCGCTCCCCAAGCCTTCTTCGATACTCACTTTTACGGCCCGCCGCTTGGTTGACGGACTTACCATTTTTTTTTGCGTTGATCTCCTTGAGGACTGCATCTGCACGGCCTGATCGGCCACCAACCGCTTGAGCCGACCGTTTTCCTCCTCCAAGGCCCGCAGCCGGCGCGCCTCCGCCACGTCCATCCCTCCATAC
>CAXUFU010000353.1:0-3758 GCA_964250275.1 uncultured Chthoniobacterales bacterium
CCCTACAAGGGAAAAGAGCTGCTACAGCTTTGCCTCCACCAAGGCCGCCGCCGCTTCCCATTCGCGCGTCAGCCGCGCCAAACGGTCCGTCACGGCGGTCAACTCCCGGTTCAACTCCTGCGGGCGGCCGGACTGCTGGTACGTGCCCTCCTCTTCGAGCTGCGCCGATAGACTCTGCTGGCGGCCTTCGAGCGTGGCAATCTCACGTTCCAGGCCCTTGATCCGTTCCTCGCGTTCGCGCCGGCCTTTGGCCACCGCGTTGCGCGCTTCGGCTTCGGCGCGCTTTTGTTCCTTGCTCTTGCGGCCGCCACCGGAAGAGGGCGCCGTTGCCGTGCGCCGCGGTGGCGGTCCCGTTGAGCGGATGGCCCGCCACGAGCGCCTCGCGCTCGTCGGTGGCGCGGCTTTTCTCCAGATAATACTCGTAGCCACCTGCGTACGGCGTCAACCGGCCGGCGTCGATGTGCAGGACGGTCTTGGCCAGGGCGCGGATGAAATGCACGTCGTGGCTGATGAAGACCAGCGTGCCCTCGTATTGTTCGAGCGCCTGGATCAGCGCATCGATGCTCGGCATGTCGAGATGCGTCGTCGGCTCGTCCATGAGCAGGAGGTTCGGCGGATCGAGCAACAGCTTGACCAGCGCCAGCCGGCTCTTCTCGCCGCCGCTCAAAACCGCGACGGATTTGAAAGCGTCGTCGCCGCGGAAAAGGAAGCTGCCCAGGATGGTGCGCGCCGTTTGCTCAGACACGGGTTGCGGCATGTCGAGCGCTTCTTGCAGCACCGTGTTGCGCGGATTGAGCATGTCGACCCGGTACTGCGCATAATAGCCGACCTTGACGTTCGAGCCGACAATGCGTTCGCCTTGCTGGAAGGGCAGCACGCCCGCGAGGAGCTTGAGCAGGGTGGATTTGCCCGCGCCGTTCGGGCCGACGAGCACGAGCCGGTCGCCGCGTTCGGCCGCGAAATCCAAGCCGCGGTAAGTGACGTGGCCGTTGTCGTACGTGTGGTGAATGCCGGCCAGCGTAATCGCTTTGAGCCCGCTGCGAGCCGGCTGCGGGAAGCGGAATTTCACGGTGCTGGCTTCCGCCTCCGGCGCGTCGATCTTCTCCATCCGATCGATCTGCTTGAGTTTGCTCTGCGCCTGGCTGGCTTTGCTGGCTTTGGCCCGGAAGCGGTCGGCAAACCGTTGCAAACTCTCGATCTCGCGCTGCTGGGATTTGTAGGCGGCGAGTTGCTGTTCCCGCCGGGCGGCGCGCTGGACCAGGTACGCCTCGTAATTGCCCCGGTACAGGAGCAGCCGGCTGCTGCTGATTTCCGCGATGCTTTGCGTGAGCTGATTGAGGAACTCCCGGTCGTGCGAGATCATGAGGATCGCGCCCGGATACCCGCGCAGATAACCCTGAAACCAGCGCAAGGCTTCCAGGTCCAGATGATTGGTCGGTTCGTCGAGCAGCAGGAGATCGGGCTCGAGCGTCAGCAGCCGCGCCAGATGCGCGCGCATGACCCAGCCGCCGCTGAACGTACGGGCGGCTCGCTCAAAATCGGCTTCCTTGAAGGCAAGTCCGCTCAAGATCCGCTTGGCTTTCGGCTCGAGCGTGTGGGCGGAATATTCGTCCTCGCTGGCGCCCGTCGCCAGCGCCAGGACCGTTTCGTCGCCGGCCGGCGCGCTCTCCTGCGGCAGGAAACCCAGGCGCACGCCGCGTTCGAGCAAGACGCTGCCTTCATCGGGCGAGTTTTCGCCCAGGATGAGCGAGAACAGGGTGGACTTGCCCGCGCCGTTGGGGCCGACCAGGCCGATGCGTTCACCCCGGTTGATCTGGAGGGAAGCCTCGCGGAAGAGGGTGCGCCCGGCGTAGGCTTTGGTGAGATTGGAAAGCGTGAGCATGGAGCGTCTTATCGCGAGGCGCACACAGTGCCTGCAAGCGGCCTCGCGCGCAAGGCGAGGCCTCTCCCGTGCAAATGGCACGGTCCTTCTGCACACCAGGGGAAACTACGGCGTGGCCGCCGGCGACGCAGACGCCGCCGGGGTCGGCGGGGAGACGAGAGCCTCCAGTTGCCCGGCCCATCGCTGAAAATCAGGATGATCGGGATGGGCCTTGACCAGCGCCAGCATGTCGGAAATGCCTTGGTTGCGGTGGCCGAGGGCAATTTCATCTTCGGCCCGGTGCCAGAGCAGTTCCGGCTGCTCGATAGCTCTGAACTTATTGGCCGCGACCGCGTTGCGCGAAGCCTCGGCGCGCAACTGCCCGGTTTGGATGCGATTGTCCCAGTAAGTCAGCAGACGCGGATCTTTTTCGAGGCGCATCTCCGGCAGGATCGTCTTTTGGAAGATGTCGTCGACGTTGAACGGCTGTTCGGACCAACCTGTCATTCCGGCCAGGTACGGCGTGACTTGAAAAAAGGTGGCGAAGACGCTGTCGCCTATTTTGCGCTGGAAGGTCTCGAAGGTCGCCAAGCCCTCGGCGACGGAGACGGGCAAGGTGCCGGCAGGAGGAATTTGGCCGTTGGGTGCGGTGAGTTGCGCGGTGTAGTCGAGCAAGGGCGTGAGCAAATCCGCGGTTTTGACGCCCATTTGGTGCTGCCAGGTGAGGCCGAGATAGATGAGCTGCAGCCGCAGGCCGTTGACGAAGTCGCGATTGCGCAGGAGGTCGCCTTCCCGTTTGCGCCAGTCGGCGACCCGGGCGCTTTCGTTGCCGCCCGGGCCTTGGAGTTCGACCGCCGCGTAGGCCTGTTCGTAGGCTCGGGCGGGGTCGGCAGTGGCGGCGTTGATGTTGGCCAGGACGCTGGCCTTTTCGTGGTTGACCACGGCTGGCTGGCGGGCGCGAAGATCTTTGAGCGTGGCCAGGACCGCCGCGGGATCGACGCCCGGTGGCGTGGCGCCCTGTTGGGCGTGAGCCAGTGGCGCGAGCCCGGAGCCGGTGATTAGGAGGAGGGAGAAGGCGTGAAAAGCGTGGGGGACGCGTGACATCACGCCAGCCTAACGGATAACGCCGCAGGCTGACAATGGCCAACCGCGTGGCCGGCGGGCGTTCTTGCCACCGGCGCCGGTGGTGGCGAGGATGGGGGCGCCATGTTCCACGTCGTCCTCGTCGAGCCGGAGATCCCGCCGAACACGGGGAACATCGCCCGGCTGTGTCTGGCCGCCGGCGCACACCTGCACCTCGTCCGGCCGCTCGGGTTTTCGCTCGACGACAAATACTTGCGCCGGGCCGGGATGGATTACTGGCAGGAGGTGCAAGTTAGCGTCTGGGAAAACTGGGAGGCGTTCCGCGCGGCGCACCTGGGCGGCGCGCAGGCAAGCTATTATCTGCTGACCACCAAAACCGATCGTCTGTATTACGCGGCAACGTTTCGCCCCGGTGATTTTCTGATCTTCGGCCGCGAAACGCGTGGGCTGCCGGAAAGCCTGCTCGCCGCCGAACCGGCGCGGCTCTTGACGATCCCGATGGCGCCCGCGGCGCGCAGCCTGAACCTCGCCACGGCCGTGGGCATCGTCCTTTTCGAGGCGTTACGCCAGGTGCGAGTTCCCGGATAGCGCGGGCGGTCCCCGCCTGCCGTGCCCCCCCGAACACCTCCTGTGAGCTTCTCCAAATACTTGGACCGCCTGCATCAAGAACTTGGTAGCCCTCTGCGCCCGCATGGGGGATGTTCGCGCCGCCGATGACGCCTGCCGCTCCTTCCTCCGAACTCGCGCGCGGCCCAGAGCCAGAGCCAGAGCCAGTCCCAACGCCAGCGTCCGACGAGACGCCGCTCATCCAAAC
>CAXUFU010000354.1:0-3751 GCA_964250275.1 uncultured Chthoniobacterales bacterium
GGGACGCACCAGGCGCCGCCGGTCGAGCCCGGGCCGGAGCCGGCCAAGCCCGGTTCCCGCTGGTGGCTCTACGTGCTTGTCTTGTGCCTGGTCCTCGGCTGGGCGGGCTATGAGTGGTTCGGCCGCCCGTGGCTGCGCCGGCGGCGGGACCGGCAGTCCGCGGGCCTGGCGCAGGAAGCTCGCTTTGAGTTCCTGGACGAAAACCACGCCCCGATCGTCATCAACCCGAGCGCTGAAGCCACCGGCATTGAAAACGCCAAGGACGTGGTCAAGGACGCTTTGCTCGACCGGGCCAGCGATGTCCACATCGAGCCTTCAGCCGCGGAGTACCGCGTCCGCTTCCGCATCGACGGGTTGATGCACCCGCGGATGAAATTCCCGCCGGCGGACGGCATCCGGCTGGTCGCCGCCATCAAGAGCTTGGCCCAGATCGATATCGCTGAAAAACGCAAGGCGCAGGACGGACGCTTCGGCGCCAACGCGCGCGGGCGTATCGTGGATTTCCGCGTGGCCACCACGCCTTCGGTCTTCGGCGAGAAACTCGTGCTGCGCATCCTCGATAGCAAGGCAGGGTTGCGCGGCTTGCAGGATTTGGGCATGAGCCCGCTGATGCTGGAGCGTTTCGCGGAAGTCATCCATTCTCGCAACGGCATGATCCTGGCCACCGGGCCGACCGGCTCGGGCAAGACCTCGACTTTGTACGCGGCGCTGACGCAGCTCGACTCGGAGCGGCTCAACCTGGTCACGATCGAGGACCCGGTCGAGTATCAACTGCGCGCGGGCATTACCTATGAATCCGGGCTGCGGTCGATCTTGCGGCAGGATCCGGACGTGATCCTGGTCGGCGAGATGCGCGACCTGGAGGCGGCGCAGATCGCGCTGCGCTCGGCGCTAACGGGCCACCTGGTTTTTAGCTCCCTGCACACGCGGGATTCCATTGGGACGATCGTGCGGCTCGAAGAAATGGGCATCGAGCGGCACCTGATCGCCTCGTCGTTGTTCGTGATCTTGTCGCAGCGATTGGTCCGCGTGCTGTGTCCGCATTGCCGCGCTTCCTATCCCAGCCAGGGCAGCGAATTGGGCGGCATCGGCATCGCTTTGCCCGTGGGCGAAACGATTTATCGCGCGGTCGGCTGCCGGCGGTGTGAAGGCACCGGGTACATCGGCCGCACGGGCGCTTTCGAGATGCTGATTTTCGACGATGAACTGCGCCAGGCGATCACCGCCGGGATCAACGAAAACGAACTCGCCGCGCTGGCGCGCACGAAGGGGTATCGCGAGTACCGGGAAGATGCGGCGGAGAAGGTGCTGCTCGGCATCACGAGTGTGGATGAAGTGCTGCAGGCGATCTGAGGACGTGCCGGTTTCTTTAGCGCGGGCCGCCTGTGAGTCTGGGCCGATTCTATTTACATTTAGGGCCTCGGCGGTTTAGCATTGGCTCTTCTTTATGGAAAAAGATGCTTTCATCGTGTGCCGTGGGAGGCGAGGAGCGTGGCGTCATGTCTTGGCCGTGTTCGTGGTGATCTGCCTGGGCTTGCCTGCGACTTCTCTCGCGAAGAGGCATCCTTCTTCTTACGAGGTCATCGTCGCTGTGAACGAGCGCGCGCAGACTGTCCTGGTAGGGCATGCCCACGGCAGTAATCACACGACCAAATTGCTCAAGGTCAACGGTTTTACGGAGATCACGGTGGATGGCAGTAAAGCCACTCTGCGCGACCTCAAGAAGGGCATGATGGTCGAAGTAACCCAAGGCGGCGACGCGGATGAAGCGGCGGCGCTGGCCGCCAGCCACGTGCATTGAAAAGGGCAGCGCCAGCTGCCTCCAAAAAAAGGTAGGGGCGGGCTCTCCGAGCCGTCCCAAATTGTCTGGTAAACGCCCGCGAGAAAATAACGCCGGCGGAAAACAAATGGGACGGCTCGGAGAGCCCGCCCCTACCTTCTTTTTGGAGGCGCTGCGGGCCGGCAGGAAACGCATTAGACTGCCCGCCTTCCACCCATGCGCAACGTTCCCGCGAATCTTTATCCCATCCGGACGGCGATGGGCGTCTTTCATCTTCTCGTCGAAGACGATGGCGCCAGCGCGGTGCTCATCGACGCCGGGTTCGTCGGCGAGATGTGGTACCTGCGGCGGCTCTTGCGCAAGTTGCAACTCGCGCCCACGGCCATCCGCGCGATCCTGCTCACGCACGGGCATCTGGATCACGTCGGCAGCCTGCCGGAGATCCGCGAGTGGACGGGCGCGGAGGTCTGGGCGCACGCCGCGGAACTCCCGCATGTGGCGGGCAACTACGCCTACACCGGCTGGAGCCGGGTTTGCGGCTGGCTGGAGGCGACCGGCCGGCGTCTGCTGCGCCGGCGTATCGGGCGGGTCGACCACACGTTTGCCGATGGCGATATCCTGCCGTTTTGGGGCGGCTTGCAGGTCATCCATTTGCCGGGTCACACGCGCGGCCACTGCGGCTTCTACAGCGCGCGGCACGATCTGCTCTTTAGCGGCGATCTGTTTGCCAGCTACTTCTTTAACACGCATATCCCGCCGCCAATCTTGAACAGCGTGCCAGCGGAATTTACGGCGAGCGTGGCCCGGGTGGCGGCGTTAAACCCGCGCTGGATCATCCCGAACCACTACGATTTTTTCGACGGCGCGAAACACCGCCAACGCTTCGACCGGATGTATGCGCGGATGCTGGACGGTAACCCAAGGTAGGGAGGGCTCTCCGAGCCGGTTTCTGATTGGTGATCGTCGCGAAGCGACTCCAAACCCAGGGTAGGGATGGCTCTCCGAGCCGGTCCCTGACTGTCTGGCTGACGTGCCTGGAAACGGGCCGCGCCGGGTCCACCGGAACGCTTGCCAGACAGTCAGGGACCGGCTCGGAGAGCCATCCCTACCTTATTTTTGGAGCCGCTGCGCGGCGGGACCGCTGGTTCCGCGGTCTGTCAGACACGTCGGGGACCGGGTTGGAAAGCCAACTCGACCTCGCTCACGGGCGGCGGCTCCGCGGACGCGCCTTCCACGACCAACGCCGCCGCCAAACCCGTCGCGTCGCGCAGATCAAAGAGGCTCCAGGCCCGCGCGAGTTCTGCGGAAAGAAAGCCGGCGGGCTTGGCCGGGTCCAGGGTCACCTCGATTTGCTGCAGACCGTTGACCAGGCCCTGGCCGGTTGCTTTCAGGTAAGCTTCCTTGCGCGTCCAGCCGTTGAGAAAAGCGTCGCGCCGCATCTCCGGGCGCAACGCCTCGAGCTCCGCCTGCTCCCGCGCGGAAAAAATGCGTCTCGCCAACCCAGGCAAGTCTTCCCCCAGCCGCGTACCGGCTTCCAAGTCGATGCCCACCTCACGCGCCGGTGCGAAAACAAAAAGCGCCTGTTCGCCCGAGTGGGAAAGATTGAAGTGCAATGTTTTCCCCGCCAAAGCCAGCAACGGTTTCCCATGCGGACCCAGCGCGAAAGTCACGGTGGCGGGCTCCAAATCCAGGTACCGCCCCAGCAGTCGGCGCAGGACGCCACGCGCCACGGTAAACCGACGCCGATCCCGCTCGAAGTGGAAGCGCCGCGCGCGCGCCCGCTCGGCCGCGTCGAGCATCGCCTCGTACGCCGCGACGTCCGCTTCCGCCGCTGCCAGGCTGGCACGCGCGTCTGCGGAGGCGTGTCTCGCACCGCCGCTGCAGCCCTCCAGCACGCCCCACAGCCGGGCATTCTCCTGCTGCAGCTCCTGCCACAGCTGTAAGGCCTCCTGGGCAAGGGCCTGGCCCCGC
>CAXUFU010000355.1:0-3747 GCA_964250275.1 uncultured Chthoniobacterales bacterium
GCATTCTTAAGCAGGAAGCGAACCAGGGCCGCCGCGGTTCTCATTGGAACGACGATTTCTCTCTGTAAAGGGCTGCGGCGGGCGGGACAAACCGCGCGGTTCTGCCCCCCCGCAATCAACGCGCCGGGCCGTCCGCGCGATAGCCCGCGATAGCCGCAAAAAACTCGCGCAAAAGTGCCGCATCTTTGCGTCGCGGCCCCGCCGCTCCTTCCACGCCGCTGGCCACGTCGACCCCAGCCGGACGCACCTGCCGGAGGGCCGCCGCGACGTTTCCCGGCTTCAGCCCGCCGGAGAGCAGCGTGCGGCGGCTCGGTCGCTGCGTCGCCGCGAACCGGGCCGCCAGGAGCCAATCTGCCTGTTTGCCCGTGCCGCCGTAAGCACCCGGCTGGTAAGCATCCAGCAGCAGATACTCCGTATGATAGTCGACGCTAGCGGCCAACAGGCTCTCGTCCCGCAGCCGCAACGCCTTGATGAAGGGCACGCCCGCTTCAGCCAGGGAGGAGCAAAACGCTTCGTCTTCGTCGCCGTGCAGCTGGATGGCGTTCGCCAGCCCCTCGCCCAGCAAACGGTCGATCTCGTCCCGCGCCGGATTGACGAGCACGGCCACTTTGCGCGTTTGACCCGGCAACGCCCGCACCCAGCCGGCGTCGCGACTGCGGTCGAGGCAGCGAGGTGATTTCAGATAGAAGTTCAGTCCCAGCGCGTCGGCGCCGAGTTCGAGGGCCAGTTCCGCATCCGCGGGATGGGTCAGACCGCAAATTTTGACGACGGGGCGCGGAGTACCGTCGGGGTAAGCGTCGCGCTGCTCTGGGAAAATGGCTAACACGGTGCGTTAGGAACGACTTCGTTTTTGCGGCGGGCGGCGGGGCGGTCCGGCGTTCGCCTCGCCGGCGCCCGACGCGGGCGCCGGAGCGCTCGGCTACAACGTGGCCGTTGATCTTTCCACCGTATGCGGCTTAGCTGATCCTTCAACCAACCGCTCTGTCATGCTCGCCGAAACGCCCGTTTACTCCACGCTCGCGGCCACCTTGCGGGAACGCCTGACGGTCATCGGCGACCGCGCCAGCCGCGAACGCGATCCGCAAGCGCACCTCCAACAATTGCAGAGCGTCTCTGAGAAAATCCTAGCCCTGCAAGCGCAACTCCCCGCGCCCGTCCCGCCGGAGTTGCGCCACTATCTGGAGCGTTGCAGCTACGACAAGGCGCTGGATTGGCTTGAGCGGAATGCCAAAGAATAGTCACGCGCACTCAGGACGCTGGCGGTAGAGGAAGGCGGATCGGCTCCCCATCCATCCCGGTGCCCGTCGCAAGGCCGTGTTCGCCGACGACCTGCACGGAGACCTGCCGCGCCGGACGTTTGCGTTGCCCTTCGGTTCCCGCCACGGTGACAACCACGCTGCCGCCCTCCCGCTGGGCGTGGTACGTCGTGAGAAGGTAATCCCCGCGCTGGTAGCCGTAGCCGTCGCCCGCGTCCTCGTAGAGCGTCCCGTCTGCCCGGCCCGCCTCATCCAGGCAGACGAGCAGCGTCAGTGGGTCCAGCGACTCCTCGCCCGTGTTTTCGACGATCTTGCCCAGCGGCACGATCGCCCCGCCGCGCAGGCGCACCTCTGGCTGATATTTGTTGTTGGGCGCCGTGTCCTCGCCGGGCACGAGTTGCACGGGCTGCCAGCGGCCCTTCGGCAAATGCGGCTGGGCGGCCCAGCGCGGGATCACCAGGAGATCGCCGCCAAAGAGAAACGCCTCCTGCTCGGCGCGCAACGCGGCGTCTGCCGGGTCCGCCAGGAACACAGGCCGCAGGATCGGCAGACCGTCGCTCGAGTTCTCGTGGAAGAGCGTGTACAAATACGGCAAGAGCCGGTAGCGGCGTTGCAGCGCGGTTCGCGCCACCGTCTCCGTCTCCGGGCCGAAGACCCAAGGTTCCTTCTCCGGCGTGTCGGAATCGGCGTGGCCGCGGCAGAAAGGATAAAAGGCGCCGACCGCCACCCAGTTGGCCCACAAGTCCGGGGTGGCCGTGCCGCCAAAGCCGCCGACATCCGGTCCGCTCATGGGCTGCCCGGAAAGACCCAGGGTGATCGACATCGGGATGGACAGTTTTAGATGTTCCCACTTCGAAACGTTGTCTCCCGTCCAGGTCGCCGCGTAACGCTGCCCACCCAAAAAGCTGGCGCGGGTGAGCACAAACGGACGCTTGTCCGGATGCGCCGCCGCAATGCCCGCCCGCGTGGCCCGCGTCTCGAGCATGCCGTAGACATTGTGGTACTCGAGCTGAGGACCCGGCGGCAGCCCCCCGCCGCCGCGGAACTGCGTCTCTAGCGGCATGGTCCGGTCCGGAGTGTGAAAGACGGCGGGCTCGTTCATATCGTTCCACACGCCATCGATCCCCAGCGCCACGAAGTCGTGGTACCATCCCGCCCACCAGGCGGCGGAAGCTGGCCGCGTAAAATCCGGAAACTTGCACGCGCCGGGCCAGACATCGCCCTGGTAGTCGCTGCCGTCCGCGTTCTTGACCCAAACGTCCGCGGCATCGCCGCTTTTCAGCACCGGGTAGTCCGGGTCGGCGGCTTTGACGCCGGGATCGATCATGCAAATCGCTTTGAAGCCGTGCGCGTGCAGGTCGTCGAATAGGCGCTTGGGATCGGGGAAGGCTTGCGGGTTAAAAGTAAAATCCCGGTAGCCGTTCATGTAGTCGATGTCCATCCAGATGACGTCCGCCGGGATGTGGCGGCTGCGAAAGTTGGCGGCGATCTCGCGCACGCGGTCGGCGGTTTTGTACGAGTACCGGCACTGGTGATAACCCAGCGCCCAGCGCGGCGGCAGGGGCATCGTGCCGATGAGCGTGGCGAGCGAGACCAGCACTTCCTGGGGCGAGCGGCCCTCCAGGATCAGGACCGGAAACGGCGGTCCGTCGCCGGCAAAAGCGATCCCGTTGGTCAGGTCGATCTCCGCGCGATAGGTCGTGTCCGCCAGAAAGCCGAAGGCGCTGCCGTCCGGACGTATTCCCAGCACCCAGGGATGGGACTGATAAAGACGGCGTCCGCCGTCGGCGCCATAGCCCCCGTTATCGGTGTTCCACAAAACCGTGTGCGTGCCGTTGCGCAGGAGCGGCCCGGTGACCTCGCCCTCGCCGTAGAGGCTCGTGCCGGCCGGCACCACCAGCGTGACGAGCGTCTTGCCCCCAGCCGGCTTTGAGAAAGCGGGACGCAAAGTCCACTCCGTCGGCAGCGGTCCGGTGACCTTTGGCGGCTCGAGCAACGCGAGCGAGGGCGGCATCCGCCCGGGGTTCAGTCCCTCCGGCAGAAACAGCGCCACACCCGGTCGGACCATCCCAGCAAAGCCCGTGGTCGCGGTGTCGGCCTCCTCCGCGGCGCGGGCGGAGGCGATGGCCAGGCACAGCGCGAGGAGGAGCACGCCTCCGGTGAAAAAGCGGCGAGAGTGGGGTCGGTCCATGGCAGAAAAAGCGGGCTTGCTCCAAGGTTTCCCGCCAGGTTTTAGCAGATCCGCGCCGGGATCGGGTGGAAAAACATTGCGCCGCGCCTGGTCGGTCCGCGGGGGGGGCGCCCGCATTTGTTTTCGGAGGCGAAAAGGCTTATGGTCCTGCCTATGAAACGGACGCCTCCTCGAGTGCAGCCCCGGTTGTTTTGGATCGCGGTTTTTGGTGGTTTGCTGATCGCTGGCAGCCAACTCCAAGCGGGTGGTGCCGGTGAACCCGGCGGCGACCGATCCGTCCCAGGCGCTGCGCGATTACTA
>CAXUFU010000356.1:0-3728 GCA_964250275.1 uncultured Chthoniobacterales bacterium
GAGATAAGGCAAAGAAAGCTTTCATAGCCTGAGCCGAGGGTTGCCCGCCGCGTTAGTTGCGCTGCCAGCGGCCGCGCGAAAACAGGACGCCTTGCGGCGTGCCAGGCGGTTGATTGGTGAGAAAGTTCGTGTCGAAATTCCAGTTCCGGTTTGGCCAATAGTAGACGTTGCCCGTCTGCCAAGGGCCGGTGAACTCTGTGCTGTTGAACGCCTCCACCAACGAGCCCGTGTAATTGAAGTTCACGTTGTTCCAGTTCTCCAGGAAGCGCGGGAAATTGTGCGCCCCGCCCGAAGCCTGCCCGGTCGTGCTGTTGGAAGGAACGTCGCCCGCCAGGATCGCGGTATTGACCGTCGTAGCCGTGGCGGTACGGCTGCTCAAGGAAGCGCTGGCGTTTTTGTCGAGCCAGTTGTTGGAAAGGATGGTGACAGCATCCGCCATGACCGAGGAGGGATAGCGGCTCGCACCTGTCGTATTGTAATCGCCCTGGATGTAAAGGCCATTATTGGTCGCGATAGAAACGGGTTGTCCCAGATTGCTGCCGTTGACGAGCCGAATGGCCGCTTCCGTACTCGTCGCGGGTGAAACATCCTGGATGTAAACGGTGCCGCCGAAGCTGCTCTGCAAAGCCGTCGCCTTACCGGTCCCGGGCGCTACGGTGGCAGTGGCAAGCTTTGACATGTCCAGGTTCGTCACGACCACGTTCTGTTGCTCGCGCTGGTCGTAGATGGTGGTGGTGGTCCCGTTGTTGACGGCGGCGCTGATGGCGGCGGTATCGGCCGGGGCAAGCGGGGCGCCGCTGCCATTGGTGATGACCAGATGAGCGGGATTCGAGGTGGGCAAGGAACTGTTGACGGTGATGATGACCGCGGCGTTGTTGTACGCGATCTGGGGAGAAGTGGCGTTGGCCGAACCCGCGACAGGGACATCAACGATATCGTGTAACCCGTTGTTACTCGTCGAGGCTGAGCCGAAAGGATTGATCGGGCTGACCTGATTGAGTTGACTGGCTCTGGTCTGGCTTGAGCCGGTCGTCAAACCATCGGCCCAGGTGACCATCGGCACGGAGGCAAACTCGCCTATCCCCGGAATCCAGCCTTGGTCGTAACCGTCCCACCCCTGGGTAATGGTTTTGTCTCCAATCTCGTTGTAAGTGCCGACGTAAGAAACCGTGTTCTTGAATTGCAAGGTACTGAATCCTCGCGCCCAAAGATCACTGTTGGTATGGATCAGACCGGTGACGGTCATGTCCGCGCCGGGATGGATCTCGAGCTTGTTCTCGTAGAAGATCGCTGCCTGAAAAAGCGGCACCTGAATGGACTGAAAAAAGCGGCGCACCGTGAGTGTCGCCGGATCGGTGGCGCTGAAACCATAATGACTTGTACTAGTTACCGAGGCGATGGCCACATAGTTGCAAGTCGTGCCACTCCAACCCGGGTAACCGGGGACGTTGGAGGTGGCTGTCCCGTTCGCGTACGTGCTCGTTTGGTCCGGGTTGCCATATTGATCAGCGAGGTAGATGCCGGGCGCAACACTTATCCCGTTGATCATGGCCGACGAACTGAAAGTGATTCCTTTGGCCGCAAACGGCAGCGTGCCGGCGTTCATCGTGGCCGGTAAGAGCGGGTTAAAGGCCGTGGTGGTAGTCGGGGGTTGGGCTGAAGTAAAATAGACGCTGGTCGGCGGCTTGGCGTTCTTGGTCTTGAAGATCAAGGAGCTGGTCACCGACTGCCAATCGGCATACTCGTATTCTAACTCAGCGTCCGCCGCCGCCATCAGGTCGCTATCTCCCTGTTGCCGGAAGGCCATCCGGCCGAAATCGCTGGTGAGCAAGACCGAGACGGAGAGAAAAGTAAGAATGATCAAGATAATGCCGAGCGTGACCAGCAGCGTGCTGCCGCCAAGGCGGTAGCGGCAAAGCTTATCTTGGAAGGGGCGCATCATGGGATTGGGCAGGTAAACGAGGGGGCAAGTGCTTTGGCGCTGGCCTTTTAGTAGGGACTGTAGAGCAAGGTAGGATTGCGCGGCGAAAGGGCGGTTTCCAAATAGGTGTAGGTGTCGGCGGTGCTCACATGGCTGGTGTTACTGAAATCAGGTGCTTGCGCATACAAATCAATGTTAATCGAAGGGGGAGACCCGAGCGAGAAAGGCAGCGTGGGCGCGGTGGGGATCAGATACGCGATCACCTCATAGTGCGCGGTGTTCACGTTGCTCGTACCGCTGATAAAGTTTGAATAGTAGCGCAACTGGTTACCAACGGCGATAAACGCGACCGACCGCCAGTCCAGACAGGTATACTGAATGGTCTGCTGGACAGTCTGGCCACCATTGTTGATGACGCTGGCCGTGGTTGGAACGCTCGTGATCGCGGGCGAGGTTTTGCTGGCGATACTGGTGGCAAAGCTAACCGTGGCCGTTGTCCCCGTCGATGTCACCGCGGTGCACTGCGCTTGAAAACCCAGCAAAGGAATGGTGATCATGTCCCCGACAATGGGCGGACTGATATTAGGGCTGGTCGTGCCAGGCTGGGCCAGGGTCAGGGTGATGGAGGTGCTTGCCGCCGCGGGAGTCGTGATGGGATAGCAGGGCGTGGAGCTATTGCGCCAGAAGCGAATACCTGGCGCGGGTGAGGTCGTCGTGCTTGCACCCGTCGCATCGATGAGGACGGGGACATGGCCCGCCGATTGCATGGCGACGGCAATGCGATCGAGGCTGCGGCGCGCGTCCCCGTAAGAGCGGTTAATCGAGAAGTTCTTTTCGAAGGCGACGAGGTTTTCCGTGGCCACAGAGTAGGCGATCAGGCCCACCCCGCAGGCAACGGCGCTCGACACCATTAACTCCACGAGCGTAAAGGCCGCGCGAAAGCGCTTGTTCGTCGTCACTGGGTGGAACATAGGAAAAGGGAAAGCTGGGCAGGGATGGTTGCCCCGAGACTCAATCGGAGCCGCGCATCGTGCTCATCGAGGTCGTGTAGGAGCGGCCGCGAAAGGTATAGTTCACGGTTACCGTGAACTCGACGAGGTTGAGCGAGTTAACGCCGTTATAGAGGGGAGCGAAGGTGACGTTACAAGTGCGGTTGTAGGTTACATTCGCGCTATTAGTCGCGGCGGTGCCCGTCGATTGGGTGTAGACCGGGATTTTCTCTGTCGAGGTCTGGGTATTGGCGCCTCCGGTAAAGGTACCTGAAGAGTTATAACTGGTAGCGGGGCCGAGAATGGTCTGCTGGGCGGTATTAGTCGGGTCGGCGCTCGGCGCGAGCGGTACCACGCCGTTTGCCGGTTGGAAACGCAGGGTGTTTGCCTGCTCGATGCGTTCCTGGCAAAGGGCCCGGGCGTCGGCCAGGTTCCGCAGATTAGCGGCGTAGCGGTTGAGCAGGTAGTAGGACGCGACGCCCCCCATCGTCGTCAAGGCGAGGATGCCGATGGCGATGATGGTTTCGATCAGCGTCAACCCGCGCACGCCGGCCAGAGCGCTCCGACGCCGCCCGGTGGGAGCAAGGGGAGAGAATTGCGCCTGCATAGAGCCAAGAGCTAAGCATCCTCTATGCCCGCCGGGGGATTTTCAGGCGGCCTCCGTGTGGCGGCGCGGCGGATCCGCGTTGTTGCATTCGCGCGAATGAGAATGTTTGCACGTGGCGTCAGCGGATCCCGGCGCGTTAGCGGGAACGCGAAGGCGGCGAGGAAAGGCAGCGCCCTGGCACGCCTCTCCGGGAACAGATGTCCAAGCGCTT
>CAXUFU010000357.1:0-3710 GCA_964250275.1 uncultured Chthoniobacterales bacterium
GATGGCTCTCCGAGCCGGTCCCTGACTTTCTGGCAAACGTGCCGTGGCCAGGGGTCGCCCCCAGGCGAGTGCGCCCGCGCGGAAGCAGCAAGGGACCGGCTCGGAGAGCCATCCCTACCTTACGAATGGCTAGTCCAGCGCGGCTAGCATTTCCCGCAGCTTGCCCAGACGCGCCTCGGCGGCAGCCAACCGCTGGCGATGCTCCTCGACCACGGCCGCCGGTGCGTTTTCCACGAACTGCGGGCTCTCGAGTTTACGCCGGGCCGCTTCCAGATCGGCCACCGTTCGCGCCGACTCTTTTTCGAGCCGGGCGCGTTCAGCCGCCATGTCCACCAGGCCGGCCAAGGGCATGAACAAATCGCCCAGGGGCGTCAGCACCGAGGGCGTCCCGCGCGGCGGCGCGTAATCGGGCGCCAGCAGCAGTTCCTCCGCGTTGATCATCCGGGTCAGCGCGCGCACGATGCTGGCCAGCATCCAGGCGTCTTCCAACAAATCCTCGCGCAACCGCAGCTTTCATCGCGCGGCTTTGGTCGGTCCTCTCTGGTAGCCCGGGCGCTGGGTGCGCGCGGCCCGCACCGTTTCATACAGATGGCTCGTGGCTGCTTGCGCGCCGGAGATTTCCGCCGCCGTCCCGGAAAGACTGATCGGGCCGCCCAGGCGCTGGTGCAGCAAAAACTGCGATTTCCGCCAGGGCTTGCTTTCCTCTCCGGATGTTGCTCCCGCCGCGGCGCTCGCGAGATCCTTGTCCACCAGCTCCGCCTCGCCCGCGGGCGCCGCCGCCGGCGGCCGCGGCGGGAAGCTCAACCGTCCGCTCAGTTCCTCGGTGAGATGCGGCATGAACGGGTGCAACAGGCGCAGAAACTCCGTTAGCACGCGGTACATCGTGAAAAGCGCGACATGCTTCGCCAAAGCGCGCTCGGTGATCGGCTGGCCGGCCTCGCGAATGGAGTCGACGCCGACGATGTCCGCCTTGGCCGCTTCCACGAACCAGTCGCAGTAGTCGCTCCAGAAAAAATCGTACAAGCGTTGCGCGGCCTCGCTGAACTTGAACTCCCGGTACGATTCCTCGACCGCCACCTGCGTTGCGTGCAGTTTCGCCTCGATATCCAGGACGTACGGCGCCGGCCGGTAACGCACGCGCGTGCCGAACGGCAGCGCCGGTTCCTGCAGTTGGTAAAAGCGCGCGGCGTTCCAGATCTTGTTGGCGAAATTGCGTCCTTCCTCGATCTGTTTTTCGTCGAAGCGGATGTCCTGCCCTTGCGGTGCGATCCGCAGCAGGCCGAAGCGCAAACCGTCGGCGCCGTAGCGGGCGATGAGCTCCAGCACGTCGGGCGAGTTGCCGAGCGACTTGCTCATTTTTTTGCCCTTGGCGTCGCGGATCAGGCCGGTGAAGTAGACGTTGCGAAAGGGGATGTTGTCCTCGGCGCGATCGGTCGCTCCCGGTTGAAACTCGAGGCCCGCGATGATCATGCGCGCGACCCAGAAAAAGATGATGTCCGGTCCGGTCACGAGCACGTCGGTCGGATAGAACTTCGCCCGGGTCGGCGCGTCCATCGTCTCGTAGGCCCAGAGCCAGGAGGAAAACCAGGTGTCGAGCGTGTCCTCGTCCTGCATCCATTCCGGCCCCGGCGACTCGAGCTGCACGCGGATCTCGCCGTCTTCCGCGCGCCCGCCGTCCGCCGTTCGCCGGTACCAGGCCGGGATGCGATGGCCCCACCAGACTTGCCGGCTGATGCACCAGTCCTGGATGTTCGTGAGCCACTGCGCGTAGACCTTCTCCCAATGCGCCGGGAAAAAGCGGATGAGATGCTCGCGCACCACCGCCAGCGCCTCGTGCGTGCGCGGGTAGTGGAGGAACCATTGCGTGCTCAACCGCGGCTCGATCGGCACCTCCGAGCGCTCGCTAAACCCGACGCTGTTCTCGTACGGCTCTTCCTTGGCCAGCAGTCCGCGGTCCGCCAGCAACACCGCCACCTGTTTGCGCGCGGCAAAACGGTCCAGGCCATCAAGTTCCGGCACGGCTGGACAGTTGATTTTCCCGTTCGGCCAGAGGACGTCGATGGCCGCCAGCTTGTGCCGCTGGCCGATCTCGAAATCCGTCTTGTCGTGTGCCGGGGTCACTTTCAGCGCGCCGGTGCCGAATTTCGGATCGATCTGCGCATCGCCGATGATCGGCAGCGCTTCGCGCGGGAAAGGCCGCCAGACGTGCTGGCCGATCAACGCGCGATACCGCTCGTCCTCCGGATGCACCGCTAGAGCCGTATCGCCCATCAAGGTCTCGGGCCGGGTCGTGGCCACATCGATAAACGTCCCGGGCTTTTCGACCACCTCGTAGCGCACGAAATAGAGCGTGCTCTTTTGCGGCGTCGGGATGACTTCCTCGTCGGAGAGCGCGGTCAGGGCTGCCGGATCCCAGTTCACCATCCGCTGGCCGCGGTAGATCAGGCCCTTGACGTAGAGATCGACGAAAACGCGCTGGACCGCGGCCGCGTAATCCGCGTCCAAAGTGAAGCGCTCGCGCGACCAATCGCACGACGCACCCAGGCGCTTGAGCTGCTCGGTGATGATGTGGCCGTGCGTTTCCCGCCACTGCCAGGTCCGGCGGATGAACTCGTCGCGGCCGAGGTCGTGACGCGAGAGTTTTTCCTGTTTGCGCAGCGACTTTTCCACCGCCGACTGCGTGGCCAGGCCGGCGTGGTCGGTCCCTGGCAGCCAGAGCACCTCGTGCCCGGTCTGGCGCGCGCGCCGGGCCAGGATATCCTGGATGGTGAGGTTCAGGACGTGCCCGAGGGTGAGCACGCCGGTGATATTGGGCGGCGGGATGACGATGGAAAAGGCCGGCCGCCGGGCCGACACGCGCGCGGGATCGGCGGTAAAGCAGCCGGCTTCCTGCCACAGCGCCTGCCAGCGCGCTTCGACCGCGCCAGGTTCGTACGCTTTGGGGATTTCGACGGTTGGTTCCATGGGCAAAAGGCGAGGCAGCGCGGGCTGACAAGTTGCACTTGGGGGCGCTGGAAATCCAGCGCGCATCGCAAGCCAAATACCGGTAGGGATGGCTCTCCCGAGCCGGTCCCTGACTGTCTGGGGATCGCGCCGTTCGCGGGGCGCGACCCGGTCTTCGGCAGGCCTGCCAGACAGTCAGGGACCGGCTCGGGAGAGCCATCCCTACCTTTTTCTTGGGGGCAGCTGCGCCGCTTAGAACGCCAGGCCGAAGCTCAACTGAAACGCGCCAAACGACTCGTCCTTGCGGTGATCCGGGTTCACGCCGTAATCCAGCCGCAACGGTCCGATTGGCAGCGCGTAACGGATGCCGGCGCCGATGGCATACCGTTCGTTCTCCAGCCCGAACTGCTGAAAATGGGTGAGCAAATTGCCGGCGTCGACGAACAACGCGCCTTTGAGGTCCGTCAGGAAAAGCGGGAAATTATCCTCGATGTTGGCAATCGTGAACGCCTGCCCGCCAATGGGTAAGCCTGCATGCCGGTCGAAGGGACCCATGTCCATTTCGCCAAAGCTGCGGACGCTCGTGCTGCCGCCGTTGAAAAAGCGTTCATCGATCGGGAAGGTGCTGCCTTCCTGCACGCCGGGCAGGCGGGGATTGATTTTGTTTTGCACCACGGTGGTGCCGTCGCTGCCGTTAAATGGCGCCACGACGCCCGCCCGCGCGCCGACCAACAAGGTATTCTTGGTTTTCCCCAGCGGCTGGATAT
>CAXUFU010000358.1:0-3707 GCA_964250275.1 uncultured Chthoniobacterales bacterium
TCCATGTCCAATCCCATGTCGGCGCCCTCGACAGCGAGCTCGTCGGCAGCGGCGGTGCGGCCGGGCATGTCCAATCCGACGGACTCCGGCGCGCCGGCGGTCGGCAGCGGCGGGAATCGTTCCATCTATTTCGTGGCGCCGGACGATCTGGTTGAGGTCAAGGTTTACCAAGAGGATGATCTGCTGACCACGGCGCGGGTATCGAAAGAAGGGATCATCAACTTCCCGCTGATCGGCTCGGTCAGCATCGGGGGCATGACGCCGGACGAGGCCGCGCGGTCAATCGCCACGCGCTTGGCCAAGGATTTCCTGGTCAATCCGCAGGTGTCGCTGACGGTCATCGAGTATTCCAAGCGTCGCTTTACCGTGCTGGGCGAGGTGCAAAAGCCCGGGCAGTACGATATGCCGGACCGCGATAGTGTGACGCTGCTGGAGGCGATCGGCGCCGCGGGCGGGTACACCCGCATCGCCGACCCGGGCAACATCCGTCTCAAGCGCCTGGAAAATGGCAAAGAGACCGTCTTCCGGCTCAACGCCAAGAAGATGGCAAATGAGCGCCAGATCGCCTCCTTCGAAGTGAAGGCAGGAGACATCATCACGGTCGGCGAAGGTATTTTTTGATCAAAGCATGAAGACCAAAACGAGCACTTCTACAGATGATTTCGAGCCGGAAGGCGGGCTCGATCTGGCTGCCATTTACCACACTTTGCTGGAGAAGTGGTGGCTGGTGGTCTTGTGTCTGGCAGCCTGCATCGGCCTGGGCATTTTGTACATCAAGCACACGCCCAAGACCTATCGGTCTGAGGCAGTCGTCGAGGTCGAGCAGAATCAGGCCCAGGTCCTGGCCATCCAGGATGTTACCAGCGAGGATCTCAAGGAGCAGGAGGTACTAAAAACCATTGAGGCGCGCCTGGTCAGCTCCCAGGATCTGTCCGATCTCATCCAGCGGGAACATCTCACCCCGGAAGACCTGGACATGGCGCCGCGCAAGCCGCCCTTCACGGAGCAGAACCCGGATTACATCCCGCAAGAGTTGGTGGCCGCTCTGAGCGATGAAGTATCCGCCAAGCTGACCCGCGGCACCCGCCTGATCACGGTCTCGGCCGTCAACACCAAGCCCAAGGTCGCCCAGACCATCACCACGGGGCTCATCGCCGAGTACATCCGCTCAGACACCGCCGAGCGCGCGGGCATCTCGGGCGAGGCCAATCGCTTCCTGCTCGAACAGTCGGATATGTTGAAGCGGCGGGTCTCGATCGCCGAACAAGAGGCCCAGGCCTTCAAGGACGCCCATCCCGGAGTCGCCCTCGACGACACGAAGGACTTCATCGACGGCAAGCTGCGGGATTTGACCAATCTCTTCTATGCCGCCCGCCAAACTCGGATCCGCCTAGAGTCGGACAACGAACAGGTGCAGCGTATCCTCCAGCACACCAGCGGCAGCGAACAGACCGACCAGCTCTTGACGGTCCAAAGTGTCTCGGCGGATCCCGGCGTCTTGCAGATCGAGAAATCGATCTCGGACGAGGAGGCGGTTTTTGCCGCCATGAAGCAACGTTTTCTGCCCAAGCATCCGACGTACATCCAGGAGCAAAGCAAGCTGGCCGGCCTGAGGGTCTCGCTGCAAGTCGCGGTGTTTCAGGCGGCCAAATCGCTGCCGCCCGCGTTGGAGTCTGCTCGCCAGGATGAGACCAAAATGCAGCGCGTGCTGGCGGATCAAGAGCAGGCAAAGGCGAACGACGATAAGCTGAACATCCCGTACACCGCGCTGACGCGGGAAGTCGAACGCAACCGGGACCTCTACGATTCGGTGCAAGAACGGCTCAAGGAAACCGATCTGACGACCAACATGGACGACAGCAAGATCCAGACGGTCAGCCCCGCCACACTTCCCTACGTGCCTTACAAGCCGAAGCCCGCGCTGATCTTGCTCGCTTGCACCGTGGTGGGTCTGTTGCTGAGCCTCGGCGCCTGTTTCGCGCTCACCATGACCGACAACTCGTTGCGCACGGTCGACGAGGCCGAGGAGGCGCTCGGCATGCAAGCCGTCGGCGCGATTCCGGTGGGTGAGAAACTGGGGTTCATCGAGGATGGGATCGCCATTTTGGAGGAGCCGGACGGCGCGATCGCCGAATCGTTTCGCACCTTGCGGGCCGCGCTCGGTCTGCTGGATGAAAGCGGGTCGCATCGCGTCTTTCTTTTCACGAGCGGCGTGCCCGGGGAAGGCAAGAGCTACTGCTCGATCAACTACGCGATTTCCCTGGCCCAGCTCGGGCGCAAGACTCTGTTGATCGATTCAGACCTGCGCCTGCCGTCGGTTGAGCCGATTTTCTTCAAGGAGAAAAAGGTCAACGGCTTGTCCGTGCTACTGGAGGGCAAGGCCACGCTCGACCAATGTTACTATCCGACGATCGTGCCGAACCTCTTCGTCATGCCGGCGGGCCGGCGGTCGCAGACCCCGTCCGAACTCATCGCGAACACGGATTTTCCGCGGCTGATCACCGCGGTCTCGGCCGAGTTCGATGATGTGGTTATCGACAGTTCGCCGGTTCACGCCGTCAGCGATACGCTCTTGATCGCCAAACATGCGGACGTGGTCTGCCTGGTCGTGCACGCGGCCAAGACGCCGGCCAAGGTCGCGTTGCGCGCGGTGCAAAAACTGGAAAGCGCCGGGGCCAAACCTTCGGGCTTCATCCTGAACCGTCTGCCCAAGAGCAGCGCGGATTACTACTACTACTACGGCGGCGGCGGCTCGTACGGCAAAGGGGTCTACGGGGCCTCGGAGGCGTCCAAGGCCTAGGGCGCGGGTCCCAGCCCAAGCGTGATCGCCGCGGCCGATTCGAGCATGTTCTCTGGCTGACTCTTGTGCCGTGCACATCGCGTTTGTCGTCAACGACTTTCCCCTGGTATCGGAGACGTTCATCCTTGAGCAAATCCAGGGAGCGATGGCCCGCGGGCATGCCGTGGACATCTACGCGGTCCCGGTCGATGGCGCTGGCGGACGGCATGCTCGCTATCTGGAATGGAAAATGGCGGAGTGCTTGCGCCGCCGCCTGAAGTTGGGCGGCCCCGCGGCGTCGCTGCGGACGCTCGCCGGGCCGGTGCTGCGGCGGCCCGCCTTGCTCTGGCGCTGTCTGCGGCAATGTGTGCGCGAGGGAGTCGGAAACCCGCTGGTGCTCTTCGCCGCCGCTTACGGGATCGAACCCGCGCCGCAGGCTTACGACGTCATCCACGCTCACTTTGCGGATTCGGGGCTGCTCGCGGTGCGGCTGCGGACGCTAGGGGTGCTCGCCGGACCGGTCCTGACCAGTTTTCACGGAGCGGACGTCACGCGCCGGCGTTCGGCGCGCAGCCGGGCGGGTCTCCAGAAGCTCTTCACGGAGGGCGACGCTTTTACTTACACGACGGCGTACATCGCCGCGCGGGCCCAGGAGTTGGGCTGCCCGGCGGACCGGCAGATCAAGTTGCTCATGGGGGTCGATTTCAAATCGTTCCGTTTCCGCGAGCGTGCCATGCCGCAGCCTCGCCCGGTGCGTCTGTTGACGATTGCCCGGCTGGTGGAGAAAAAAGGCATCGAGTATGCCATCCGGGCGGTGCATCAATTGGTGGCCAGCGGCTATGACGTGCAGTATACGGTGGTCGGCGAAGGGCCGGTGCGCGCCGCGCTGCAAGCCTTGCTGGGGGAACTGAAGATTGAGGCGCAAGTG
>CAXUFU010000359.1:0-3706 GCA_964250275.1 uncultured Chthoniobacterales bacterium
CCCGTTTCTCGACAAGAAAAAGCCCTCGCTCGGGAGGGCTGGAAGGCTAGCTAGCCGGTTGCTTCACCCACGAAGCGCGCCAGATCCGCCGGCAACGGTGCCTCCACCCGGCACAACGGCCCAGCCGGGTCGCGCGGGCACGGGAACTCCAGCCGCGCCGCGTGCAAGGCGTGGCGCTCAAGCAACAACACGCGCGCGAGCTCGGGCGTCCAGCCCGTCTCGATAAAACGCAGATAACAGCCCTCGTCCGGCCCGTAAATCTTGTCGCCGACCACCGGAAAGCCCGTGTGCGCCAAATGCACGCGGATCTGGTGCAGACGTCCGGTCTCCGGCACCGCGCGCAGCAGGCTAAAGCGCTCCGGCCCCCCAGCCGCCACCCGCTCGAAACGCCGCACCACCGTCAGCCGGGTCCGGGCCGGAGCGCCCGCGGGGTGGACCAGGCGCTTGAGCCAGATGCGCGAGGGTTGGCGTTCACCCTGGCGCAGGAGCGGGGCGTCGACGGTCAGCGTCTCCCACTCCGGCCAACCCCACACCAGCGCGACGTATTCCTTGCCGATCGCGCCGCGCATCATCGCCAGCGAGAAAAAGCGCGCCGCCTGGTGGGTCTTGGCGATCAGCATCAGTCCGCTCGTTTCGCGGTCGAGCCGGTGAATGAGCGACACCTGGCCGCCGCCGCCGGCGATTTCATACGCCAGCAACCCGCGCAGATGATCGAGCAAGGTAACCGGTCCGCCGGGCTTGGTCGGATGGACCAGCAAATGCGGCGGTTTGCTCACCACCAGCCAGTCCAGCTCCTCGGCGATGATGGGGATAGGCGTCATGCCAGGGAATTGACTTGTGGCGGAGGGCTATGACCGTGAATGCTTTAGCCCCCGGGTCCAAAGTCGCCTCTGATGGTCGCAGACCGACGCCACAACTCAATGAACCCCCTCTTGATCCGCCTGCGTAACGTCACGCGCGAATACGGGCCGCCGGAAGCCCGCGTGCGCGCGCTCGATAATCTGACGCTGGAAATAGCCGCCCACGAATTTGTCGCGATCACCGGCCCGAGCGGCTGCGGCAAGAGCACGCTGCTGCACCTCTTGGGCGGGTTGGACACGCCAACGTCCGGCGAATTGTTCGTGGGCGACTTGCCCTTGCACGACGCCGACGAAAAAGCGCTCACGCTCTATCGCCGGCGCGATCTCGGCATCGTGTTCCAGTTTTTCAACCTCCTGCCGGCCATGAACGTCCTGGAAAACGTCGGCTTGCCGTTGCTCCTGGCCGGCGTGGCGCCCGGTAAAATTCGACCCCTGGCGCAGGAGCTACTCGACCTGGTGGGCCTGTCTCATCGCGCCACCCATTTCGCCCACCAACTCAGCGGCGGCGAGATGCAGCGCACCGCCATCGCCCGCGCCTTGATCCATCGTCCGCGGCTGCTCCTGGCCGACGAACCGACCGGCAACCTGGATTCCACCGGCGCCCGGCGGGTCATCGACGTGCTGGAACGCGTGGCGGCGCAGTCGTTGACAACGCTGGTGATCGTCACGCACAGCGAGGAAGTGGCGCACGCCGCCTTTCGGCGCATCGCCCTGCGCGACGGGCGGCTGGAAGATGCATCGCCGGGTAAGTGTCCATGATTCCAGTCATTGAGATCGAGCATCTCACCTGCGCTTACGGTGACACGGAGGTGGTACGCGACTTGAGCCTGCAAGTTTCGGAGGGAAGTACCTATGCCTTCCTGGGCACGAACGGCGCCGGCAAGACGACCACGATCAAGACCTTGCTCAACCTCCTTCCCGCCACCCGCGGAACGGCCAAGATGCTTGGTACTTCAGTCACCCAACTAGGACCTCAGGAGCTAGCCCAGATCGGCTATCTTTCCGGGGACCAGAAACTCCCGGAGACGCTGACGGTCAAGCATCTCATTAATTACTCGCGCGCCATTTATCCTACCTGGGATGATAACTTCTGTCAGCGGCTTATCCAGACGCTCGCCTTGCCGCTCGACCGCAAGGTGACCCAACTATCCACCGGCATGAAGGTCAAAGCCGCCCTCTTGCTCGCGCTGGCTTTTCGTCCCCGCTTGCTCATCCTCGACGAACCTTTCAGCGGGCTGGATCCCCTGGTGCGCGATGAACTCATACAAAGCCTGCGCGACGTCATCGGCCAGCAGAAGTGGTCCATGTTTATTTCTTCGCACGATATTGCGGAAGTCGAGTTGCTCGCGGATTGGATCGGCATCCTCGATCAGGGCCGGCTGTGCCTGTCAGAACCCTTGACCGGGTTGCTCGCGCGTTTTCGCCGGGTCGAGATCAGCCTGCTGACGCCTTTCGATCTCAAGTCTCACCCGACCCGGGACGAGCTGTTGTATGAAGCCAGCGGAGCATCCGCGAAATGGATCGAAGCGCGCTTTATCAGCACCGAGGATACTACGAGGCAGGTTCGGACCCGTTACCCGGCTGACACCGAGGTGTCGGTGAGTCCGATGTCGCTGCGCGAAATCTTTGTCGCGGTCACGCGCTGCCTGCGCCAAGACCCGCAAGCCATGCTATGAAAGTCATCCTGGCACAAATGAGGAAAGACCTCGTCTCGGCCCGGGTCTTAGGCTGGGGTTGGGTCATCTGCGTCGGTATAGAGTGCCTTTTCTTTGTTGGCCGCCACCTACCTCCGATCGCACCAGGCCTCCCCCCGAGGGAAGTGGGGGTTTTTGCCTTGTCCATGATGGGAGTCATGACCGGCGTCATCGGGGCATCTTTGCTGCAAGGCTTTTTCTTCGCCCTGCTCGTCATTCGTTTCATTCACGACGATCCGCTGACTCAACCAAATGCCTTCTGGCGGACGCGGCCGGTCTCGCGGCAGGCCTTGTTAATGGAAAAGGCTCTACTGATTTTTTGCTTGGTAGCGGTGGAGTATTTGATCGGATTAGCGTCGCCATTCAATCGCGCGGGTAACATGACCGGGCTAGCTACCATCCTCCAGTCGCTCCAGCTTGTAGCCGGCCTGGCTGCATTCGCCGTCGTGACCTCGAACTTAACGGAACTCGTTCTGAGCGCCCTCATCATTCTTTTCTCCGCCATGATCTCGGGCGGGCTGCTTCTGAACTTCCTGCGAAGGACAATCCCAGCCCCGGGTCACTCCTTTTCCATCGCAGCCAGCCCATCCAGCTTGTTGGGTCATCCGGCGCCGTGGGAGATTTCACTGCTCTACACCGCCGGTTTTGTGCTCGTGATCGTCTGGCAGTATCTCACCTTGAAGACGAACGTCGCGCGCGGCTTCCTGTTCGTCACTTTCCTCGTGGCGGCGCTCTGGCAAAGCAGGTAGCCGGATCGGCGTTTGCAAAGCACGGGCGATTCCTTTATCCCTCTGCAACCCCGTCTCTCCCTCGCCCAGCGTTGTCCATGTCGAGCCCCGTCCTCCAGCAAACCATTGCCCGCAGTGCCAGCCTCGCGGGCACTTCCCTGCACACCGGCGGCGAAGTTACCCTCACGCTCCGGGCCGCGGGCGCGGATAGCGGCCTCAAATTCAAACGGACGGACCTGCCCGATCAGCCCGTCATCGACGCCAAAATCGAGAACCTCAAGACGGTCGAACGCGCCACCACCATCGGCGAAGGCGGCGTCAAGGTGCATACGGTCGAGCACATCCTGAGCGCGCTCGTGGCCATGGGCATCGACAATGCCGTCATCGAGATGGACGCCGCCGAGCCGCCGATCGGCGACGGCAG
>CAXUFU010000360.1:0-1805 GCA_964250275.1 uncultured Chthoniobacterales bacterium
GCCGGCGGCGTCCGCACGGCCGGTGGGATTCCAACCGCATCGCCGCCAGGCCGGCCGGGCCCGCGCCGCGCAGCAAGTTGAAGAGGAAAGTCTCCACCTGGTCGTCGGCCTGATGCCCCAGCAGCAAGGTCCGGCAGCGCCGGCGCGCCGCTACGTCGCAGAAAAAACGGTAGCGTTCCGCGCGCGCCGCCGTTTCCAGCGACAGCTTCCCGGCGCGAGCGACCGCCGCGACATCCACCCGCGCTGTCTCCAGCGGCAGGCTGAGTTCCCTGGCTAACCGGGCGACAAAACGGGCGTCTTCCCGCGCGGCGCGCCCCCGCAATCCGTGATCGAGATGCGCGACGATCAGCCGGCGATAGCCGAGCGCAGTTAACCCGCGCAGCAAAGCCACTGAATCGCGGCCGCCCGACACGCCGACCACATAGACAACATTCTTACTATAAGGACGCACCGCCCGGCCAAGCTGCTCCTCGAACGCCGCTTTGCCGTCGGTGACTGCCACGGGAGCATGCCGGGTTAGCCGACCTGCCGGGCGCGGAAATAATCCTGCAGCGGCTCGGGGATGCGCAACGCGCCCTCCGGCGTTTGGCAGCTCTCGAGCAGCGCTACAAACAACCGGGGCAACGCGGTGCCCGAGCCGTTGAGCGTGTGGCAAAAGCGATTCTTGCCCGTCACCGGATCCTTGAACTTCAGGTTCATGCGCCGCGCCTGGAAATCCTCGAAATTCGAGCAACTCGAGACCTCCAGATACGCCTTCTGCGCGGGCGCCCAGACCTCGATATCGTACGTCTTGGCGGAGCCGAAGCCCACGTCGCCGGTGCAAAGCTCGATGACGCGGTAATGGAGCCCCAGAAGCTGCAGCACCTTTTCGGCGTCGGCGGTCAGGAGATCCAACTCGGCGTAGCTCGTCTCAGGCGCGGTGATTTTGACCAGCTCGACCTTGTCGAACTGATGGAGCCGGATCAACCCGCGCGTCTCCCGGCCCGCCGACCCGGCTTCGCGGCGAAAGCAAGGCGTGTAAGCCACCATTTTGCGCGGCAGCGTGTCGGCGCTCAGGATCTCTTCGCGGTGCAGGTTGGTGACCGGCACTTCGGCGGTCGGGGTCAGGAAAAGCGCGTTGTCCTCCAGGCCGTACATGTCTGCTTCGAACTTGGGCAGTTGCGTGGTGCCGACCATGCACTCGCGCCGGACGAGAAACGGCGGGCTGACTTCCTGGTAACCGTGCGACCCCGTGTGCAGATCGAGCAGAAAATTGAGCAGCGACCGCTCCAGCCGCGCGCCCGCTCCGGTGAAACACGCAAAGCCGCTGCCGCTGATTTTTGCCGCCCGCTCCGGATCGAACAGTCCCAGCCGGGTGCCAATGGCGAGATGATCCTCCGGCTCCCGCCCCAGGGCTGCCGCCAGGTCCGGCTTTTCGCCCCAGGTGCGCACGAGCGGATTGTCCGCCGCGGTGGTGCCTTCCGGCGCCCCGGGATGCGGCAAATTGGGGATCTCGAGCAAGAGTTCACGCTGTTCGTCATCGGCCGCGGTGGCCTCGCGGTTCAGGGTGGCGATCTGGTCGCCGATGCCGCGCACTTCGGCCTCGAGGTCCGCGGTCGCTTCACCGCGAGCGCGTTTTTGGCCGATGTCTTTGCTCAGGCGATTGCGCTGGCCATTGCAGGCCTGGAGCTCGGTCTCGACCCGGCGGCGGCGCGTGTCGCACGACAGCACCGCATCAACCAGCGCTCCGTAGCCGGAGCCGCCACGGGTCGCCAAACGGCTTTTGACGTGGTCGGGCTGGGGGCGAAAGTGACCGATATCGATCA
>CAXUFU010000360.1:1815-2088 GCA_964250275.1 uncultured Chthoniobacterales bacterium
CCGGAAAAGCCAAGCCAGCGGCGCGCGGCGGGCGGCTCACCGTCGCCAGACAAATAGGGGCACGACGGAGCGTGCCCGTCCACTGGTTTGAAGAAACGCCGCTCAAAGAGAAACGACGAGCTGTCCATCGATGACCTCCACGGGAAAGGATTCCAGCCGGCAGGCAGGGGCGGCCAGGTTTTCGCCGGTGGCCAGATCGAACTCCCAGGCGTGCCAGGGACAGCGCAGGATTTGCCGCTCGGTGGCCACGTCCGCGTTTGCCCCCGGCAGGCG
>CAXUFU010000360.1:2126-3699 GCA_964250275.1 uncultured Chthoniobacterales bacterium
AAATGGGCGCACCGGCATGCGGACAGAAGTTCCGGTAAGCGCGATAGCCCTCCGCCACGGCAAACAACCCGATCTCGAGCCCGGCCACCGTCAGCACGCGGGCACTTCCTGGTACGACCTCACCAACCGCCGCCACAGCGTGCTTCTCCATGGTCTGATGGTGCGCGACCGGGCACGGGGAGGTCAAGGACGGCCTTCGTCGTCTGCAGATCGCGGATTGTCAGCCGCGCGCCGTGATCGCATGATGCGGTCCCTGCGTATGCCATCGCTCGACTCTTCCACGTCCAGCCCGTCCACTCCGGAAGATCCGGGAACGTGGCGGCGGGCGGTCGTCGTGCTGGGGATGCACCGCAGCGGGACTTCGGCGGTGGCCGGATGTCTGCATCGCCTGGGAGTGGATTTCGGCCCGCGCCTGATGCCGGCCACGCCCGACAACCCGCGCGGGTTCTATGAACATGTCGATATCGTCAATCTGCACGACCGGCTGCTGCTGGCGGCAGGTGCGAGCTGGGACAACACGGCTCCCTGGCCCGCGGAGTGGCTGGCCGGCCCGGATGCCGCGCGTTTCCGGGAAGACTTGCGGGAACTGCTCGCGCGCGACTTTGCGCAGGCGCCTTTGTGGGGCCTCAAAGATCCCCGCCTGTGCCATTTGCTGCCCTGGTGGCAGCCGCTCTGGGCGGAACTGCGCACCCGGCCATTGTTCGTCATCGTCTTGCGCGATCCTTGGGAGGTGGCGGCTTCGGTCGCCCGGCGGGATGGTTTTTCGCTCGGGAAGGCCTACCTGCTCTGGTTGCAGCACCTTCTGGCCGCCGAACGTGCCACCCGCGGAGCCGAGCGCATCATGCTCGATTTCGCGGCGTTCCTGACCGATTGGCGGCAGGCGCTGGCGCCGCTTGGCGCGTTGCTCGGGCAGCCCTGGCCGGTTTCGCTCGTAGAGGCCGGCGAACAGGCGGAACGATTCGTCGACAGCGCGCTCCTCCAGGTCAAACGATCCCCGGGCGACACTCCACCGCCGCTGTGGGTGGACGAAGCCGACGCCGCGTTGCGCCGGGAGCGTCGCACGGGACCGGAGTTGTTCGTGGCACTCGACCGGATCGCCGCGCAACTGGAAGCCGCCCAGTCTCTATATGGCGGGGCGCGCGACCAGGCAAATGACGCTGCCCGCCGTATCGCGGCGCTCGAGCAACAGGCGCGTTGGTACGAGGCCGAATGGCAGAAAGCGCGGCGCCGGGTGGAGGCTGCACGCGAGCAGCTCGAGAAGGGGCGGAACAAGGCCCAAGCGCCGCAAATTCGCATTATCCCAAACGATAAGCTTAACTCATAAGTGAGAGTTTAGATGTTCTCATAAGTGAGAAGAAGGGGAGTTCTCCCCAGCGTTTGGAAACGCTACGTCTGGCGAACCGGCCGGCGTTGGCACCTTCAGATATACACGTAACTGGCTTATTTAGAGAGAGTTACTGGTATTTGTTCAGTTACGTGAGCCGCTGGTGAGCCTCTGGGGTGGCCACCATCCCGCCCGGCACTTCGCCCGGCGTGGCACCGGTCTAGCAATAGGAGGGTTCTGGGCAAGTGG
>CAXUFU010000361.1:0-3691 GCA_964250275.1 uncultured Chthoniobacterales bacterium
CTACTGGCGTGCTTACGAACGTTGCGTCGCGAGCGGCCTGTTCGATTTCGTGGCGCATCCCGATCTCGTCAAAAAGTTCGGCCACCGGCCCGCGGGCGATTTGCGCCGGTTTTATGAGCCCGTCATTGCCGCGGCAGCCGCGCGAGACGTCGCGGTGGAAGTGAGTACCGCGGGTTTGCGCAAACCGGCTGGCGAACTCTATCCGGCGCCGGAGTTTCTGCGTTTGGCGCAAGAGGCGGGCCTGGCCATCGTGATCAATTCGGACGCCCACGCTCCGGAAGACGTGGGCCGGGATTTCGACCACGCGGTGGCCGCCGTTCGCGCCGCCGGCTTCACGGCGACCGCCAGATTTCGGCGGCGAGTCCGGTTCATGGAGAACCTGGATTTCAGTGGTGACACAGAGGTTCGCGGAACGCTCGCCCTCCCCGCGCGGCCAACAGCGTTGTCCCAGGAGGTATTTCCGAGCCAGCAACTTAAGACGTCACTTTGAAAAACTGCGTGATGATCGGCGCGAGCGCCTTGGCCCAAATCTCGTAGCCTTTGGCGTTCGGATGCAGACCGTCGGGCATGATGTCCGGGCTCAAGGAGCCATCGGGCTCGAGAAACATGTCTCCATAATCCACGTAGATCACCTTTTTGCCGTCGCCCAGCTTGGAGATCATCGTGTTGATGTTCTTGATGCGAATGCGCAAGGGGTCCTCGAGCGAAGCACCGCGCGGAAATATTCCCTGCAAGAGAATGGCGGCGTCCGGGCAGTGGCGTTGATACTCCTGCACGATCTTGGCGATGCCCGCGGCGATTTGCTCGTCGGTGTCGCGGCCCAAATTGTTGGTCCCGATCAGCAGGGCGATCAGGCGCGGCTTGAGCCCATCCGCCTGGCCGTCCGCCAGCCGCCAGAGCACGTTCTCGGTTTTGTCGCCACCGATGCCTTCGTTGACCATCGCGATCTTGCCGTAGGTTTTCGCCCAGACTTCCTTCCCGGCCCCTTGCCAACCGTCCGTGATCGAGTCGCCGTCGAGAATGAGGTCGAGCGGACCCTCCTTGGACTTCTTCACGTTGCGTTCGAAGTGCTCCATCCAATCGTCCCGCGGCGCTGGAATGATGGCGGGGTTGGCACCCGGCGGAACGGTTGGCAGAGGCCAGGGGGACAGGTCGCCGGCGTTGGCAAGCATGGGCAGCGAGGCGAGGAGGACGGCGGCTACGAGGCTGCCGCGGGCGAACGAAAAGAGATTCATGGATGGGGTTGGCATCGGGGAGGGTAACGCGTCCGAACCCCACGTTGGCCGTGGCGGCGTGGTTGTTTTCAGCCGCCGGCGGCAATCCCCGGCGTCACTCCGGGGGCTTGGGATGCTTGCTGCTCAGACGCAGCCAGTTATTCCAGGTCTTTTTGAATTTATCCTTTGGCTTAAGGTAGGTCTGGTTGAGTTCGTTGGGGCGAACGATCTGGCGCAGGACGCCGTGGACCGAGAAATCGTCCGTATCCAGGATCGTGTACGCGGCGCCCACGACGTCCTCATGGTGCGCGTCGCTGGAAGACGTCATCGGCAAGCCGCGTTCCTGCGCGTACTTGAAGGCTTTTTTATTGTAGCGGTGGAGGGTCGTGGCGGCGTTGAAGACCTCCAGCGCGTCGATCTTGAGCGTGTCGAGGACAGAGCGGCGGATGCCGGCCCGGAAGATATCGTAAGGGTGCGGCGGCACGGCCAGTCCGCCTGCCTCATGGATCCGCTCGATCACTTCGGCGGCCGGCTTGCCCTTCATATCCGGCAGACACGCTCCCAGACACAGCAGGTGGCCCTCGGCGGTCGTCACTTCCACTCCCGGGATGACCAGAAAGCCGTCGACGGGCTGTCCATCCGGGCGCATGAGTCCCTTGCCGATCATGTATTCGACGGCTTCGCAGGTGTTGTGGTCGGTCATCGCAAAACCGTGGAGCCCTTTGCGCCGGGCGGAGGCGATGAGCGCTTCCGGGCTGGAGACGCCGTCGGCACTGAAATACGAATGACAATGCAGGTCGAAATGGTAGGGCACGATGCGGCTAAACGTAGGGTTCTGCTTTCAAATCGCAAACGCGGAATCTCGCGGCGGCGAGCGGCTCTGGCAGCCTGGGAAAAGCGCGTTGCTCTGCGCCGGTTTGTCTTTGCCAAGCGGCGTGTCTTGCGTTATCCGAAGCCTCTGATGACGCCTGCCGCCACGCTGCCGCCGCCCGCGCCGCTCACCACCACCGGGTCTGCCGCCGCTCCGGCCGGGAACAGCGCCACCGGCGCGGTGGTCGGCTTCAAAGATTGGGCGCTGGTCTGCGCCGCCTTGGGGCAGGGGCGCCAGAGCCTCATTTTGCGCAAGGGCGGCATCGCCGAAGGCCGCGCCGGGTTTCGCTTCAAGCACGCGGAGTTTTTCCTCTTTCCGACCCAGTACCACGAGCAGGCGCTGAAAGTTCGCCCGGTCGAGTTGGCGGATTTGGCACCGGCGGCTCCAGCGCCTGAGGGCACGGTGGAGATTCGCTATTTCTTCCGCCTGGATTGGGCCGTCTGGGTGGACGATCTCGCGGCGCTGGCGCGGCTCGAGCCGTACCACGTCTGGGAGCCGGAAGTGGTGCGGGAGCGTTTCGCCTACGGGGATCAGCCCGGCCTGCAATGCGCCTTTGGCCGGGTGTACCGCTTGTCTTCGGCCTGGGCGTTCCCGGATCGCCCGGCGTACGGCGGTTGCCGATCCTGGGTGACGTTGCCGGAGCCGCCGGCGGAGCTCGTTTTGCAGCCGGTCATCGATGATCACCGGCAGCGGGAGACGGAGGAGGCCATCCTCGCCGCCTTGGACGCAGTATGAGACGGCCCGTCTTACTGGCGCTTCTCCTCTGTCTGGGGCTGCGCGGTCCGCTTTGTGCGCCGGCGCGGGCGGTCGATCCCGGCGTGCGCGAACTCATCGTCGCCATCGCGCCCGACTGGAACTCGATGAAGGGCCGGCTGCAATTGTTTCGGCGCGATGCGCAAGGCCAGTGGCAGCCCGCTTCCGGGCCGGTGCCGGTGCTCTTCGGCAAGAACGGGTTGGCCTGGGGCCGCGGCGTGGAGGGCGCTGGAGAAGCGGGCTTGCACAAGCAGGAACGTGATGGCCGCGCCCCCGCCGGCATTTTCAAGCTCGGCACGATCTACACCTACGACGCCGCCTTGCCGCCCGGCGCGGACTACCCCTTCCACCAGGTCACCTCGGCGGACGCGTGGGTCGACGACGCCGGGTCACCCGATTACAACAAGTTCGTCACCATCCCAAATCCTGCCGATCCGCCGCCGTGGTTCGACAAGATGAAGATGCGCCAGGGTGATTTTGCCTACCGGGGGCTGGTGGAGATCCGGCATAATGCGGACCCGCCTGAGCCTGGCGCGGGCAGCGCGATTTTCTTTCATCTGCGCCGGGGCGAGAACCGCCCGACAAGCGGTTGCACGACGATGGCCGAGCCGGATCTGGTGCGGCTGATCACGTGGCTGCGCGCGACCGACCACCCGGAGTATGTCTTGCTGCCCTGGGACGAGTACCAGCGCAAATGGCGCCTCTGGGGCCTGCCCGAGCCGGGGCAAGTGGCGGCCAAACCGTAGGCTGTTTTTGAACAGGCGGTAAAGCTGCCGCTCGTCATAAGGTAGAGGCCCACGACAGGAGTCGCGAAGAGCCGCCCATGAACACTGCAAACGCTTGGACGGGCACG
>CAXUFU010000362.1:0-3690 GCA_964250275.1 uncultured Chthoniobacterales bacterium
GCTGTACCCGGCAGGCGGAGCGCCCGCCCTACAGCCGGAGCCATCGACTGCCGCTACAGCCGGAGCATTTGCCGGCCACAGTCTTGCTCAATACGCTCCTAGGCCTTGATGCCGCCAAAGGTTGCGAAACAGGCACTCTTGTGCAGGATTTCCACTGCCGCAAAGCCGACCTCGTGCAATAGATCTACCTGGAACTCCAACGAGCGTGGCGTGTCCTCGCGTTCGATGTATGCGAAGACTTGATCGCGATACGCCGCGCCTTTGTCACAAGCCAGGTATTCGCCGTAACGTTGCCACATCAGCGATTGGACTGCGGGCAGATCGTGCGTCACCAAATCCGAGATCCAAAATGATCCGCCCGGACGCAAAGCTTGCTGGATTTTGCGAAAGGTAGCACGCCATTCGTGTGCAGCACGCAGATGGTGCAGCACCGCGGCGGCCGTGACGATGTCAAAGCTCCCAACCTCAAGTTCGAGGTCGCGAATATCCTCTTGCCGCGCTTGCAACCTGCCAGTCGTAGCCGCACCCACTCGTTGCCGTGCACGCTCCAGCATCGGCTGGCTCAAGTCGACCAACGTCACTCGGAGACCCGGCAAATACTCCAGCAGCTTGAGCGTGTAATTGCCTGCGCCGCAGCCGATGTCCAAAAGGTCAGTGGCCGCCGGCGTAACACTGGCAGCAGCTTGCGCGACTAACTCCAATGCCAGCGGCGCGTCCATCGTCGCCGATTGCCCAATCGCGAGGTTGGCAAACCGCTCTACATCTTTGTCAAAGCGCGCCCGAATTTCGTCGACGCTGGATTTCATTCACGCTCCAGGGTCGCCGCTTTAGCACCCCCGAGACACTGACAACGCCTTGTTTTCGCCTCAGCGGCGGCTAAGATTGCGCCGTGAACCTAAATGTTGTCGAGCAGCTTCTCGCACGGATCAGCCAGCGCACCAAGTTTATCGCGGTAGGTGTGCTGGCGTTCTTACTCGGCTTGATGTTCGCGGGCCACAATGGTGACAGTGCCAACGGCCGATACGTGCCGTGGGGGAACGAAGGCGGCCTACTCGACACCCGCACTGGACAGATCTGGATCGTCGACGCAGAAAGCCACCGTTTTAAACGGTGGGCTTCACTACCTTACTTCTGAGTCGGTGGTTCCGGCAACGGCGGAGCTAACAACCACCGCCGGCCAGCCTCTCTACTTGTTGAAGACCTTCTTGATGTCGCCGATCTTTTTCTGCACCTTGCCACCGGCCTTTTCAGCGGTGCCCTTATCAGCCATTTCCGGATCGTTGGTCGCTTGCCCGGTTTTTTCTTTGATCTTGCCGGTGACTTGTTTGACGACACCTTGAGATTTGTCGGTGGAGCTGGATTTCATATATTAGGTTTTCCTGTTAGATCAAGTTCGCGGCTAGTACCCGGAAAGGTCGTGACCTAACGCGGTTTTTCATGTTGTTCCGGCGCGCGGCACGCACTTCTCTAGCGGCCTCGCTTCGGTAAGCCTTGCGGGCGGCTGACTGCCAGTTTGTGCCCCTTGAAACGGATGCCATTCAGTTTCTCCTGAATCTCATCCTCATGCTCCGTCGACACATCGACCAGCGATTCGCGTTCCAGGATTTGGATCAGGCCCACGGATTCTTTGGGGAGCCGCGTCACGCCGGATATGACACCCACCAAATCGCCGGGCCGAATGCCATGCGTCTCTCCGACGCTAAAAAGCAAACGGGTCATGCCCCGCTCGTGCGAGTTTGGGGCCGGAGCCCGGTCCGCCCGCTTGCCGGGCTTCGGGCGTGGCGGTCTCGGGGCGGCGCCGGCGTCGGGACCATTCGTCGCGCGCGGCTGTTCTTCAGGCGGCCGGAGGTCCCTGGCGGGCGGAGCCGTCGGACGCTCCCGCACCTCGCTCGCCGCGGGCGCCTTCCCTGTCTTTTCCCCGCTACCGGCTGCGAGCAGATGGATGAGCGCGGAGGCGATGTCCGTCGCCGAATGGCCGGCTTCCAATAGCCGGTCGAGCGCGGCGTCCTGACGCGGGTAAGTGCCGCCGCTAAGCGTTTCCCGCAGCCGCTCGAAGAGCGCCTCGGTCTTGCGTTCCTCGACCTCATCGAGGGTTGGCACGCGGGCGCGCAGAATCCGGGCTTTCGTGAAGCGCTGGATGTTTTCCAGCTTATAGATCTCCCGCCCGGCCACAAACGTGATGGCGCGCCCCTTTTTGCCCGCGCGCCCCGTCCGGCCGATGCGATGGACGTAATCCTCGCCGTCGTGCGGGAGATCGTAGTTAAAGACGGCTTCCACGTCCTCAACGTCCAACCCGCGCGCGGCGACGTCGGTAGCCACCAGCAGCTCGCAAGAGCCCTGGCGGAAACGGCTCATGACACGTTCCCGCATCGCCTGGCTCAAATCGCCGTGCAGCGCCTCGGCCCGATAGCCGCGCGCGACGAGGTGGCTGGTCAGCTCATCGACCATGACTTTCGTGGCGCAGAACACGATGGCCAGTTTGAGGTCCTCGAGATCGAGCAGCCGGCAAAGCACCTCGAGCTTCGACCGGCGGTCGACCTCATAATAGGTTTGCGCGATATCGGGAATCGTCAGCGCGGACGCTTCGATCCGCACATTGACCGGATCGCGCGTAAAACGCCGGATCAGTGCCTGGATGGGCGGGGAAAGCGTGGCGGAAAACAGGATCGTCTGCCGCTCCGGCGGCGCCTGGGCGAGGATCGTCTCGATGTCCTCGCGGAACCCCATGTCCAGCATGCGGTCCGCCTCATCGAGGACGATGGCGCTGACCTCGGCGAGCTTGAGCGTGCCGCGCTGGAGATGGTCCATCACCCGGCCAGGGGTGCCAATGATGATCTGCGCCCCATCGCGCAAGCCGCGCAGCTGCCGCTCGTAAGACGCGCCTCCGTAGATGGGCAGCTCGCGCACCCCGCGCTTGAAGAGCGCAAACGAGGCGACATCCTCCGCCACCTGCATGGCCAGCTCCCGGGTTGGGCAAAGCACGAGCGCCTGCGGCACCTTGCGCTCCGGGTGCACGCGCTCGATCAGCGGAATGGCGAACGCGGCGGTTTTGCCCGACCCGGTTTGCGATTGACCGATGACGTCGCGGCCGCTGAGGAGCACGGGGATGGTCGCGGATTGGATCGGCGTGGCCTCTTCAAAACCGAGCTTGGCCACGGCCTTGAGCAGTTCCGGAGAGAGCCCCAGTTCCGCGAACGGCTTCTTAGTCATGCTCCTCTGTACGCGAACGTTGCAGCGGCGTCGAGGGTCCGTGATGTGATAAGCTGCCGGCACAGGGCGGGCCGGTTTCGAAACCACACCGCACGAACCAAAAACCCGCCGCAGCCACTGCCACTCCACCATGCCAGTCCCGGAAGACGATCTCCAGCGTTGCGCCTGGGCGAAGACCGCACCGATGATTGCGTACCACGAGCAGGAATGGGGCGTGCCGCAACATGACGAGCGCAAGTTGTTCGAGTTCCTGCTCCTGGAAGGAGCGCAAGCTGGCTTGAGTTGGGAAACAGTTTTGCGGCGGCGGGCGGGTTATCAGGCGGCGTTCGACGGGTTCGATCCCGCGCGGATCGTGCGTTACGATCAGGCGAAACTGACTGCGCTGCTGCAGGACCCCGGCATCATTCGCAACCGGCTCAAGGTGGCTGCGGCTGTGACGAATGCGCAGGCGTTTCTGCGCGTCCAGCAAGAGTTTGGCAG
>CAXUFU010000363.1:0-3689 GCA_964250275.1 uncultured Chthoniobacterales bacterium
GGGATGGCGCTGTACCCGGCAGGCGAAGCGCCCGCCCTACAACCGGAACTTACCGGCTACGACATTTTCTAATCTGCTCTATCTAGCCAGCATCTAGAGCTTTGCAGCAAAGGAAGTAGGAAGCTAGAGGTTACCCCCAGAGCACAGCGCGTAAACAGGTGCGATTAATACTAAGCCAGCGAAAGCGCCGCATCCCTGGAGCCGTTTGCACCGTCAAGGCGTCTGCCGTAAAAAAGCCATCGACGGTCACAGACCGCCGCTACAGTTCTCACCATGGCCTTCGGGTTCTTCAAAACGCTCATCCAAAAATTTGCCGGGAAACCGGTGGATTACGAAGAGCTCGAGGAAACGCTCATCCGGGCCGATCTAAGCGTGCCCGTGACCCTGCGCATCATCGAGACCTTGCGGGAGTACGAGAAGGTCGGCCGCGTGACCGGGGATGAAGTCGCCGAGGTGACGCGGGAAACCATCTTCGATCTCCTGCCCGCGTCGACGCCGCCCATTCTGCCGTTTGCCTCCAAGCCCAAGGCCATCCTGATCGTCGGGGTCAACGGCACCGGCAAAACCACCTCCACCGCCAAACTCGCCGCCTACTTCAAGCGCAACCGTTACCAGGTGATGCTGGCCGCGGCCGATACGTTTCGCGCGGCGGCCATCGAGCAACTGGGCGTCTGGAGCGAGCGGCTCGACGTCGAGATGATCCGCGGCCAGTACAACAGCGATCCGGCCGCGCTCTGCTACGACGCTTATACCGCCGCCGCGAAAAAGAAGATCGAGTTCCTGATCTGCGACACCGCCGGCCGTTTGCACAACCGGCAGGGACTGATGGCGGAGCTGGGCAAGATCAACCGCATCCTCTCCCGGCACGATCCGGACGCGCCGCACGAGCGGTTGCTGGTGGTCGATGCCACGACCGGATCGAACGCCGTGGCGCAGGCACGCGAGTTCCATGCCGCAGTCGGTTTGACGGGTCTCATCGTGACAAAGCTGGACGGCAGCGGAAAAGGTGGCATTCTCGTCGCAATTCAAAATGAGCTTGGCATTCCCACGCGTTTTCTCGGCACCGGCGAGCAACTCGACGCCTTCGAGCCTTTTGACTCCCGCCGCTTTGTCGATGCGATCCTGTAGCGGCGCGAGGCGAGGCTCAGCCCTGCCCGCCTTCCCCGGGAACCGGACGGCCGAGATGGCCCAGCCAGCGCAATTTGCCCTTCGATGACACCGGCCGGCACTCTCCCCACTGCCAAGCTGCAAAGCATCGATCGCTGGCTCGGGATGCCGATCTGTTTTCTGCTCACCCGCCTGCGCAAGCTGCTGGAGCGGCCAATGCCGGCAGTGGCGATCCGGCCACGCAACATCCTGTTCATCAAGCTGGCCGAACAGGGCTCGACCGTCCTGGCTGCGGCCGCCATCCAACGCGCCGTGGACATGGTCGGGCGGGAAAACGTCTTTCTTGCGGTTTTTGCGGAAAATCGTTTCATCCTCGATCGACGCGCGCGATTTTCCCCGGGTGCCCGCCAGCGCTGGGCGCACCTTGCGCGCGATCCGCCGCCGGCACTTCGATGCGGCCATCGATCTCGAGTTCTTCGCCCGCTCTTCGGCGGCGTTCACCTTCCTCTCGGGCGCGCAGCGTCGGGTGGGTTTCCAGACTTTTTACGGGGAAGGCCCGTACCGGGGCGATCTGCTGACGCATCGCCTGCTCTACAATCCGTACCTGCACACGAGTCAGATTTTTGCCCTGATGGTAACGGCGTTGACCGTCAACCCGGCGCAGTTGCCGACCTTCGGCGTCCAGCCGCCGGAGACGGAAACCGCCGGCTCGTCGTTCGAACCCCGGCCGAACGAAGTGGCCGAGGTGCGCGCGTTGTTGCTCGAGGAAACCGGTGGCCGCAGCGCGACGGCCCCGCTGATCCTGCTCAACGCCAACGCGTCCGATTTGCTGCCGCTGCGCCGGTGGGCGCCGGAACGCTATGCCGCCCTTGCGCGGCGGTTGCTGGACGAGTTCCCGGAGGCTTGCGTGCTGATGACGGGCGCGCCCGCGGAAGCGCCGGCCGCGGCCCGGCTGGTGGCGGAAATCGGCTCGCGCCGTTGCTCGTCAGTGGCGGGCAAGACGACCTTGCGCCAACTGGCTCTACACGCTGGCGGATCTGCTTGTGACCAACGACAGCGGTCCCGCCCATTTTGCCTCGCTCACGCCCATTCACGTCGTCACGCTTTTCGGGCCGGAAACGCCGCGCCTCTTCGCCGCCTTGACGGCGCGCAACACGCCCTTGTGGAGCGGCGTCGCCTGCAGCCCGTGCGTCAACGCGTACAACAACCGGCAATCGCCCTGCCGCAACAACGTCTGCATGCAACAGATCACGGTCGACGAGGTGTTCGCGGCCGCGGCGACGTCCTTCCGGCAACGGCGGGCGGAGAGTGGACGCGCCGCCCAGTTCGCGGATGTCGTGCGATGACGGGCGGCGCAGCGGCGTCCAACGCCTCGCCGGCGTCCCCTCCCCTCTCCCGGCGCACGCTGGTACCGCCGCAGCGCCCGCGCCATGAGCTCGGCTGGGCAGCCGTTTTTGTGCTGGCGCTGACGCTCGCCGCTTTCGGCTGGGTGCTCTTCGGCCCGGGCGACCGCGTCCTTTCCCAGGAAGACGGCGATCTCGCGCTGCAATTCGTGCACTGGCGCGCTTTCGGCTTCGGCGCGATGCGTGCCGGGCATTTGCCGCTCTGGAACCCGCACATCTTCTGCGGCACCCCGTTTTTCGGCGGGTTCCAATCGGCCCTGCTTTACCCGCCGAATTGGCTCTGCCTCTTCCTGCCGCTCGGGCGCGCGATCAATCTGGGGATTGCGCTGCACGTTTTTCTGGCGGGATTCCTGATGTACCTCTGGGCGCGCGAACGCTTGCTCCGTCCGCTGGCTTGCGCGTTCGCGGCCGTTCTCTTCATGTTTTGCGGGCCGCATTTCGCGCACATCTCAGATGGTCATCTGCCGAATCTTTGCGCCATGGTCTGGGGGCCGCTCATCTTCCTGGCCATTGACCGCTGGCTCGCGCGCCGGACAGCCGGCGCGGTTTTGCTCGGCGGCGGTGCAACCGCGCTGCAAATCCTGGCGGGGCATCCGCAGTATGTTTTCTACACCGGGATTGCGGCCGGCCTTTACGGCGCGCTCGGCCTGGTCTCCGCACCGCGGCGATGGCAGGCAGCCGCCGGCCTGGCGCTGGTGCCGGTGATCGCCTTTGGCTTGAGCGCCGTGCAGGTACTGGAGGGGCTGCATGCGGCGGGGGAATCGTTGCGCAGCCGGGGCGTCAGCTTTGTCTTTGCCTCGCTGTTTTCCTTTCCGCCGGAGAACTTCCTCACGCTGGTCGCGCCCGGCTTTTTCGGAGGCGTCGCGGGCGCAAGTACGTACTGGGGACGTTGCAGCTTCAGCGAGACGTCCCTGTTTCTTGGCCTGTGCGGCCTGGTGTGCGCGATCTACGGCGTCGCCACGGCCCAGCGCAGCGACCGCTTCCGGTTTCTGGGTTTGGCGCTCTTTCTTCTTCTCCTGGCGCTGGGATCGCACACGCCGCTCCTGGCCTGGCTGTACCGTTGCATTCCCGGGTTCAACAAATTTCGCGGGCTCGCGAAGTTCATCTACCCGGCCAGCCTGTTTTTGATCCTGCTGGCCGCGATCGGCTTCGATTCGCTGCTGGCCGCGGCGTACCCTC
>CAXUFU010000364.1:0-3680 GCA_964250275.1 uncultured Chthoniobacterales bacterium
GCCGCGATCCGACGGTCATAGACCGCCGCTACAGCCGTCGAAGCCGGCTGGTTCACGGGCCGCGACCCGACGGTCACAGACCGCCGCTACAGCCGTCGAAGCCGGCTGGTTCACGGGCCGCGATCCGACGGTCATAGACCGCCGCTACAGCCGTCGAAGCCGGCTGGTTCATGGGCAGCGACCCGACGGTCACAGACTGCCGCTACAGCGGGCGGTTACGCCGGTTGGCCGGCATCCTGTACCCTCCGCACCTGGACATCACCGACGTCCAACCCCAAGGCGCGCTCGGCCACCCGCAAAAAACCGTCGCTGGCATCGGTCAGGGCCACTTGGAGTGCGCCGGTCCGTTCCTCGGGCGCTGCCAACCCGGCTCCACGCAAGAGATCGCGCGTGGCCAGCGCGCAGTTGTGGGCGGAATCGACCAGCCGGATGTCCGGCCCGAGCAAACGCGCGATGGCGCGATGCAGCAGCGGATAATGCGTGCAACCCAGGATAAGCGTATCAATGCCGGCGGCCAGCAGCGGCTCCAGGTAGCGCACGATGTGTTGATCGGTCAGCGGATCGTCCAGAAGGCCTTCCTCGATCAGCGGCACCAGCAGCGGACAGGGCACCGCCGTGACTTGCAGATGCGCCGCCAGCTTGTGCAGCGCCCTTTCGTATGCGCCGCTCGCAATGGTCGCGCGCGTGCCGATCACGCCGACGCGTCCGGTTTGGGTCACTTCGACCGCTGCCTGCGCCCCCGGACCAATCACGCCGATCACCGGCACCTTGAGCGTGTCTTGCAAGCGCGGCACCGCCAGGGCGCTGGCCGTGTTGCAGGCGATGACGATGGCCTTGGCGTGTTCCGCCAGGAGCAGCCCAGTCATCTCGAAGCTGTAACGCTCGATGGTCGCCGCGCTGCGGCCGCCGTACGGCACCCGGGCCGTGTCGCCGAGGTAGAAAATATTTTCCGTCGGCAAGAGCCGGCGCAAAGCACTGACCACCGTCAGCCCACCGATCCCGGAATCGAAAACGCCGATGGGCCGCAGGGCCGCCGGGCGCGCTTCGAGCTGGCCGGGCGGCGTGGCGGCAAGATGGGCCAGGGAGTTCAAGCGCAGCGATTATGACGCCGCGGCCGGAGCCGTTCAATGAGAAACCGGCTCGGCGGCAGCTTCCTCCCCGGGCGACTTATCCGTGGCAAATCGATCACGCCACCTTAGGTTGGCGCCGCTTGAAAACCCAGCTCGACCAGCGACGAAGACGACCACCCTCCCGCCTAGAGCGCTTCCTGCCGATGCTTTCCGGGTTGCTGCTGGCGGGTGCAAGCGTGAGTACCGCCGGGGCGCAGCTCACGCCGAAGACGCTCGTTTTCCAGGGCCTGGTACGAACACGTGCCCGCTTCTTACAAGGGCACGCGCCCGGTGCCGCTGGTCCTGGCCTTGCACGGTTTCAACAACAGCGGCGATCAGTTCGGCTCCGAAAGCGAATGGATGCCTGTCGCGGACAAAGCGGGTTTCATCGTGGTGTTTCCCAATGGCGGAACCCCTATCAACACGAGCTTCGCCTGGAACGCGTGGTCCTACGACGGCAAGGCGCCCGATGACGCCGGTTTTCTCCTCGCGCTGATCGAGGAACTCAAGCAGGACTACCACATCGACGCGGGTCGCGTTTACATGACCGGCTTCTCCAACGGCGGCGGCATCACCACCACCTTCGCCCAGCTCCACGCGAGCGTGCTGGCCGGGATCGCGCTGGTTTCCGGCGGTTGGGAACCCCGGGCCGGGATGCCGGAGCCCGATGCGCCCCTGCCCGTCTGGATGTGGCGCGGGACCGCGGAAAAGCTGGACAAAAGCCCGGCCCAACTCGCGCAGATGGACCTGTCGCAACTGCTGTATTGGGTCGGCCACGACGGCGATCAGAGCCCGCCGAAGGTCTACTCTCAGCATCCCTTTGTGACGAGCATCTACCGCGGCGGCAAGGCGGAGGTGCGCTATACGACCATCGAAGGGGCCGAGCACAACTACGGGTCTGGCACCGCGGAAAAGATTTGGAACGGCTTCTTTGCCGTCTTCTCGCGCCGGGGGACCGCGATCGTTTACCATCCGCCGAGTTAAAGCGGTCGCCATCTGCGCCGGGCGCCCGCGGCGCCGCTCCCTCGAAGCTTGCCAACGGGACCGGCGGCATGCGAACATCGCCGTCGTTGGGGCCGCTCGGCGCGGGCGCCTCCCGCCAGCTCATGCACTCCTTTTTGGCCGCCAACGATCCGCTCATCTTTGCTTTCCACGAGGCAACGATTCCGGGAAGGCTGATCTTGTTCGTGCTCTTGATCGGCTCGATCTTCAGTTGGTCGGTGATGGTCACCAAGATCCGTGTCATCCAGTTCGCGCGCCGGCAAACAGAGGCTTTCCTCGAGCAATTCCGCGCCGACCGTCTTCCCCTGCGCATCTACGAGGCCGGTGGGATCTACGAAGGCGCGCCCATCTTCGAGGTCTACTACGCCGGCTGCCAGGAAATGACCTTTCATCTGCTCGGCTCGACCGAAGTCGACGAGACCTTCCATTCCCGGCTCGAGATCGCCGATAAAGTCACTCCCGCCCAACTGCGCGCCGTCACGGCGGTCATGGAACGGGCGGTTGGCGAGGAAGGGCTGCGGCTGGAGTCGCAGTTGATCCTGCTGTCGACGGCGGTGGCGGGCGCGCCCTTCCTGGGGCTACTGGGCACGGTCTGGGGCGTAATGGATACGTTTACGGGTGTGGCCATGGCGGGCCGGCCGAACCTGGCCGCGATGGCGCCCGGCGTCTCGGGCGCGTTGATCACGACGGTGACGGCGCTGCTGGTGGCCATCCCGGCCATGTTTGGCTACAATTTCATCCTGACCAGCATCCGCTCGCTGATCGTGCAGATGGATAATTTCGCCGCCGAACTGGAGAGCGAGTTCGAGCACAAGTACGTCAGCCATGGCGCAAACTGGAGCGCCCGGCTGGCGCGCGGATGAAAAGGCGCGCCGCTTGCAGTGCTGTCGGGCGGGCGCTGCGCCGGCCGGGGACCGCGCCGTGCCCGGGGACCAGCCAAGATTGACCAACGATGCGCCGTTTTTCGCAACGGGAAGGCTTGACCACCCTCTCGGAAATCAATGTCACGCCGATGCTCGACCTGTGCTTCGTGCTGCTGGTGATTTTCATGATCACCACCCCGTTGCTCGATGATAGCACCGACCTCGCTCTGCCCACCGGCGCCGCCGCCGATCATCCGGTCGACCCGGCAGCGGTAAGGACCATTTCGATCGACCGCAACCAGCTCATCAAACTCGATGGCAGCGCGGTCCCGCTCGATCAGTTGACGGAGCGCCTTGAGGCCTTGCGCGCGGCGAAACCCGATGTCGCCGTGGTCTTGCGCCCGCACAAGGAATTGACGATCCAGCAGTTGGTTGGCGTGATGGATTGTCTGCGCAACGCCAAGATCAGCAAAGTCGGCATTGTGACGGAGCCAGCCAGCAGGCCGTGATGCGCCGCCAGACGAGTGCCCAGCCGTCTACCGCCGCTTCAGCCAGATTATTTCGGCGCAATGTCGTGCTGATGGCCCTGGCCCACCTGCTGGCGATCGGCGGCGTCGTCGCGCTGGCTCTTCGCGCCAGCCGGCCGCCGCTGGTGGCCGAGCAAACGCAGTGGTTGGATCCCGGCGCCATGGCGGCCGGCGAGGCG
>CAXUFU010000365.1:0-3676 GCA_964250275.1 uncultured Chthoniobacterales bacterium
GCCCGGAGGGCAGGCAATCCCACAGGATCTCGCCAAAAGTGTAAAAGCCGGTTTTCAGCGGAGATTTCTTCGGCCGGTGCATCCAAGGAACCACGCTCCTCTCGAGCTCACAGCCCCGGTGACGAGCTGCCCGAGGAGCTGCGTCCACCTTCCATCGAGAGTTTCCATCCGGTGATCGTCTGGCGAATCGGTTCGAGATCGAAGTCTGCCCGAATGGACTCCTCATCCAACTGCTCGGATAATTTCTCCAAGCCGAACAAGGCCCGCGAAAATTGAGGGTGGATGATCTGGCCCAAGACGACTTGCGCCTCGCGCGCGCTGATCTCCTTGGGCAATCCGAAGTGCGTGTTGAAGTAGGCAGCCAATCGTTCGTGAGGGATGGAGAAAATCACGTCGAAATAGAGCGCAGAACCCTGCGGAAACCGCGCCGCCTCCGCGATACTCAGGCGGCACATCTGGATCGTGCGAGCGTAGAGCAAAATCTCCAAGAACCGCCCACAGAACATCACCAGAGCTTCGGTGGTGTCACCCGGGTAGTCGCCGGGCATCTTGAGCTTGCTGACGACGAGCTCACGCACCAGGTCGATGACGGCAAAGTACAGGCTCTCCTTGTTCTTGAAGTGGGCATAAAGGGTCCGCTTGGAGGTTTGCGCCCGGCTGGCGATTAGGTCCATGGAAGCGCGCTCAAAACCCACTTCCAGGAACACGTTCTTGGCAGTCCAAAGGATGTGCTCACTGAGTCTGTCACCTCGCATAATCTCTAGTCACGACACACTTGACATGTAAACGGTACGGTACAGTTTACATGATGATTGCTCTTACTACTCCCACAGGAAAGATTGGTTCGCAGGTCCTCAAAAATCTTCTGGATGCCAAGGCTGACGTGCGGGTGATCGCGCGCGACCCAGCCAAACTCACCCCGGCGGTTCACGCCCAAGTTGATATCGTTCAAGGCTCCTTGGACGACGAGAAAGTTCTGACCCGGGCGTTTGCAGGCGCGGACAGCGTCTTTCACGTCGTTGCGCCCTCCTTTGCGGCAGAGGACGTGATGGAATCGTATCTGCGCTTCGCCCGGCCCGCCGCCCGCGCCATCCAGAGCCAGGGAGTCAAGCGAGTCGTGGCGGTGTCGGTGCTGGGACGGGGAACTTCCCTGGCCAAAAATGCGGGTCCGATTACCGCTTGCCTGGCGAAGGACGAAGAGATGGAAAAGACGGGCGTGGACTACCGGGCGCTATGGTGCCCCGGCTTTATGGAGAACATGCTCATGCAGCTGCAGGCGCTCAAACACCAAGGAGCGTTCTTCCTGCCAGCGAGCCCTAACAAGAAGATGCCCCTGGTAGCCACGCGCGATATCGCCGCCAGCGGTACCAAACTCCTGCTCGACCCCTCGTGGACCGGCCAAGGCGGACTCGCGGTACTTGGCCCGGAGAACCTTTCGTTTGACGACATGGCAGTGGTGATGACGGAAGTGCTCGGCAAACCGATCCGCTTCCAATCGATACCTGGGGAGGCGTACAAAGCGCAGCTCATGCAGTACGGAGCAACTGAGGTGTTTGCCCAGGGGCTCGTGGACATGATGGCGGCCAAGGATCAAGGGATGGACAACGCCGAGCCACGGACGGCCGAAAACACGACGCCGACCAGCTTTCGGCAATGGTGCGAGGAGGTGCTCAGACCTGCCTTCCTCAGCTAAGCCAATCGCGCCGCTCAAGGGGGGTACAGCCGTCACACCGTGGCAGGCGGCGCGCACCAAATCCACCGTTCACCCCAAAAAATTGTGTGGTGAGCCGCAGCTTGGGCGAGGCGCGCTCACCGCGACGATCGTGGCAAAGGTAGATCCCCCCCGGACAGGAGTCGCGCAAAGCAGCCGATGAACGAAAAGACGAGCGTTGTGGATTCCAAGTAGGGCGGGTGTCTCCGCCCGGCACATCGGTGCGGTTGGCGGAAAGCCCTTCCAGACAGGCAGCGTAGCTGCCGTGCGTCAACAAGGTAGGAGTGGACTCAGAGTGGGCTCCTACCTTCTTTTTTGGAGCCGCTTCGCGACCGAGTCAGTTCTCCTGATCCAGTCTAACCTCGGCTAGGCAAGACCATCGCGGTTTGGATTGTCCCTGGAACGTTGGCCACTTTAGAACGACCGCGCCACGGCGTCGGCGAGCTGCGCCACCAACTGGCTTTCGGCGGCTACGACCGGTGCGTATCCATCGCCGGCGATGCGCTCTCGGAAGCTGCCGTTCTGCCGGTGGATAATCTGGTTGCTGCCCGGGCTCTGGACGCGCCAGCCGACATCCAAGATCGCGTCGCCGCCGCTGATGGCGTGAAATTGCCGCACATCCACCACCACCTGGTAGCGCGGTTTGAGATCCGGCGGCGCGGGATAAGTCAGCACGTTACCCGACTGCAGCCGCCTCCCCAGATCGGTTGCCAAGACCCGGGTGAAGTTCTCCTGCAAAGTACCTGTCCAATGCACGTTCGCGGGCACCTGAAATTGATTGTCAGACGTTTGGAAGACCAACTCCGCCCGATCCACGTACGTCGGCAACGACACCGGGCCGACGACCAGCAAAACACCTTTTGCCGGGAGGATGCCGGGGCCGTCCGCGCTGAGCCGGAAATACTGTTCCTTCCCTCCGCAACCCGCCAAAAACAGGATCAGGAGGCAAGGCAGCGGCAGACGTCGAAGCAACGGGAGTTTCATGAGAGGAGAAGCCGGCGGTCTAGCTAGTGGCTGCTGCCGTGCGGCGGCGCCACGTTGCCGGATTTGCCGAAGATGATCGAGTTCGGGTTGCGCTCGAGCGTGCTGGTCAGCGTTTTCAGCTCGCGCAACGTCTCGGTCAATTGGCGCAACGTATCGGACAGCCCGGCGTAGAAGACCGAGTTCGAGTTGTAACCGGCCAGCGTTTGCTGCAACTGAACCAGGTTTTTGTTGAGCTCTCCCGGCAACGCCTGCGTCTCGGGTGAACCCAGGAACTTGTCCAGGTTCGCCGCGGCGCCTTTGACCGCGGCGAGCGCGTCGGCGGCGTTGCTGACCGTCCGGTCCAGCGGCAAAGCTTGGAACTTGTCAAGCAGCGCGCTGAGCTTTTCCTGTAGCTCGCCGAGCCCGGCCGAGACCGTCGGCAGGATCTCATAGTTGTCAACCTCGGCGATGGACGCCTTCGGCGCATCCTTCTGAAAATCGAGGTCCACGTAGAGCTGGCCCGTAATCAGGCTGCCGGTTTTCAGGCTGGCCCGCAGGCCGTTTTCGACGTTCTCCGCCATCATCTTTTGCGCGCCGGCGTAATCGTCCTCCGGCAGATCGGACAGCATGCTCGGGTCGATCTTGATGTAAACCGGCACCCGATGCTCCGGATCATCCGGCAGATACTTGAACGAAATGCCCACCACGGTGCCCAGCCGGATGCCGCGGAACTCCACCGGAGCGTCGGGGCTCAACCCGCGCACGCTGCCGCTGAAGAGCAATAGATACGGCATGGTGGCGTTCAGTTGCACCTGCTGCGAAGCCTCGTAGCTATCGTAGAGAGTAAAGAGGGTACCGTTGGCCATCAGGTGCTCGTTGAGACGCTTGGATTGCGGTTCGCTGAAAGTCACGCCGCCCGCGAGGATCGATTCGAGCGTGCCAGTCCGCAGCTTAAACCCATCCGGGCCGACGCTCACGTCCACCCCGCTGTAGTTCCAGAAT
>CAXUFU010000366.1:0-3671 GCA_964250275.1 uncultured Chthoniobacterales bacterium
GTACGACTACAAGATTTCGGCGGCGGCGTCAGTTAATTTTTCTCACGCCCGTTTATTTTCCTCAGGCTTGGCAATGAGACCGGGAGAACCGAACCGCCGCAGCGTCGGTAAACGACACGGGGACAGGCAGAAACCGCTGAGATGGCGTGGCAGAACTTTGCCACGACGCGGCGTCGTTCAGAGCTTGCGGCGGCAGAGCAGGAACGCGTAACGCGGACCGATCGGCTCGAGCCGCAGCGGTGTGCCACCGGCGAGTGCTGCGACGAACGATACGATTTCCGGTCGCGGCTGAGTATGGAAGCGGCGCAGCCAGGCCCGAAGCATCTGGCCGCACCAAAACGGCAAGCCGGCGGCATCCCAAAAGTCGACGACCAAGAGCCGTCCGCCCGGGCGCAGGTTCTCCCAACCGGCTGCCAGGGCCGCGCGCCAGGGCGGGATCATGGACAGAGCGTAGGAATAGAAAACAGCGTCGAAAGGCGTATCCAACCCGAAGGTGGCGCGATGATCCAACCGCTCGGCCAGTTCGCAACGGAGTTCAATCGGCGGGGTGACCCTGGCGCGAGTGATGCGGGCGGACGCGGTTTGGAGCATGAGCGGCGAGGCGTCGAGACCGAAAAGCCGGGCCTCCGGCTCGCGCCGGGACAGAGCGATGAGGTTGCGCGCCGTGCCGCACCCGGCTTCCAGGATACACTCGCCCGGTTTTGGATCGAGCTGGCGCAGGAGTTCGTCGCGGCCGAAAAGGTAGTAGCGGCGCGTCAGATCGTAGACGTGGCGCTGCCAGCGATAATTCCCGTCCATGCATTCCGCCTGCGAGGGGAGCAGGTCAGGGGACAGCGGCGCGGCGCCGGAGGCGGAAGGTTCCATGCTCTGCCGGGCTCGGGTTTAGGGTTGCAGCGCGTAGACGTGAAATCCGCCATAGATGGCGGAACGATCCTGGGCGTGCAGACGCTGGGACAACGCTTCCTCGTACTCGAAGCGGGCGAGCAACGCCGGGGGCAGCGCGCCTTCGATGGGCGAGCGGCGGCCGGCGGTGCGGAAGATGATCCGCGACCCGGCGGGGCCGACGCGGGCGATTTCCGTCCAGAGGCTGGCGATCTGGTCCGGCCGCATCCAGTCCTGCGCGTCGAGAAGGACGAAACGGTCGAAGGCGCCGGCTGGCTGCGCGCTGAGAAACTCATGGAAGCTGGTGACGTGGGTGCTGACGCGGCCCAGGCTGGCGCGCAACGCGTCAAAATGCGCGCCATCCAGATAGGCCGGCAAAGCCCGGCGGGCGGCGCGGTCGTAGGACCGGCTAAAGGCCTGCCAGCCGAAGTAATTCTCGCCGATGGGCGTATTGCAAGCCAGCCGGTGGACCCGCTCGCGCAAGAGGGCGATCATGCCGCCCTCCTCAGCCGCATCCTCCTCCATGGCGCGGAACTGTTGGGGCGGAATGCCCAGGCTGAAAAGCGCCACGGGCAAGTGCTCGCTGACGCGGAAAAGCCAGTGGTCGAAGGCAGGGGCAATGTCCTCCTGGTAAAAGGTTTCCTGCTCCTGCGGAGTCACGGCCGTGAGAATGCGGGCGAGATTGCAACGTTGCACCCGGGCGATGCGGTGCAGAAAGCGCAGGAAATACCCGAGCTTGGCGTAATCGTAGAAGTTCTTCGTGAAATAATCGATGCGGCGGCCTTTGAAAGTCTGCCGCCACCAGGAGCCGCCTTCCCAGAACTCGCGGGTCTGCTCGTCGAGATGCTGACTCAGATAACGATAATAATTGCTGCGGTTGGCGTCGTCGTCGCCGCAGCCGAAAAAGAGGAAAAACTCGTCGTACCCCGGCAGGTGCGCGAGTGCCGCCAGCTTTAGCCGCAGCAGGCCGATGTGGCTGCGGTTCATATCGATGGCCGCGATCGCGGCGGGGCGTTCCACCAGGTAGTTGAGGACGTTGCACCCGCCGGAGGAAATCGTGAACAGGCGGCTGGCGCCCGGCACGAGCTGGAGGGCGGCAAGATCGACGCGCGGGTCTTCCCAGATTTGGTTGTAGACGAAGCTGTTGAACCAGACCGTGAACAAGCGCTCTAAAATACCGCGCCGGGAGGCGAAAGGGTTTTGGCAAACAGCGGCTTGGAGGCGCGCACCGGCGATCGAGTCATTCATGCGTGGAGAGCTGGCAGGCGGTCAAAGGGGGTGGCGGAGTTGCTTGCCGTCGAAAGGCAGCCGCGATGTTCCGGCCCATGGTCGGGGAAGAGCGTGGGCAGCCAAGCCGGCTTGTGTGCCGAGTCTGTCACACACGCGTTCGCAAAGGTGCCCTGGATGGACGACCGTCCGGCATGCGCATGCAGCCACTCAAGCGACCGGCGGTGTTCGGGCTGTTGCTCTTGACGTTTGCCGCCAGCGCGGTCTGGGCCGTCGAGGCCATGGCCGATGGTGCGCGTCCGACGAAGCTCTCGTTCGAGAGCGCGGGGCGGAAGATCGAGATCGACCTGTACGCGGGGGCAGGCGCGGCGCCGCACCGGGCAGTTATCGTCATGCAAGGGGCGGGCGGCAATTTTCTGGATGGGCCGGAGATGCGTCGCGTGGCGCGGGCACTCGCCGCCGCGGGCGACAATGTTTATCTGCTGCACTACTTCAATCGCACGGGTACGATCTTCGCGCGCCTGCCCGTGATGGAGGAGCATTTCGACGATTGGCTGGCGACAGTGCGCGAGGCTATCACCTGGGTGGCGGCGCGCGAGGGGCGACCCCGGATCGGTGTTTACGGGTATTCGCTGGGAGCGTTTCTGGCGGTGGCGGCCGCCTGGAACAACGCGCAGGTGGGTGCTATTGCCGAGCAGGCCGGCGGCATGTGGAACTCCCAGGAGCAAAGGGTCGGCCGGATGCCGCCCGTGCTGATGATCCACGGCCGGGCAGACCAGCGGGTGCCGTTTGCCAAGTATGCGCAACCACTGCTGCGGGTGTTGCGCGAGCGCGGCGGCCACGTCGAAACGCATTTCGTGGACGGAGAAGGGCACGGCTTTACGCCGCCCGCCATGGCCGTCGTGCGGACGGACGTGACCGAGTATTTTGCCCGCGAGTTGCAGCCGTAAGCGAGCGCGAGTTGCAGCCGTAAGCGAGCGCAAGTTGCAGCCGTAAGCAAGCGCAAGTTGCGGCGGGCCGGAGCGTGCGCCGACAAGATCAATCCAGCCGCCTGAAGGCTGCGATTAAGGAGGCATGGATCGGCCGCGTGCGGAGAAAGCGAATGTCAGCGCTTATTCAGATGCTCTTCTCTCCAGACGGCGAGGCAGCTCCAAGCAAACCGGTGGAACGTCTCCGCAAAAAACCGTGCGGCGGCGGACCAAGGAGAAAGGCGCGCCGGAACCACGCCGATTGTCCAGTAGAGCAGATTAGAAAATGTGGCAGCCGGTAAGTTCCGGTTGTAGGGCGGGGGGGGGGGGGGGGGGGGGGGTGGGGGGGGGGGGGGGCCCCGCCCGGGGGGGACCCCCGCCCGCCGTGCCTGGCTAAGCGCCCGCCCTACAATTCGGAGCCGCCTCAGCGACGGGCAAGTGGCTACTGTTTTTCTTACGCTGCTCCAACGGTGCCCAAGGGCGGGCAAAGAAGGTAGAGGCCGGCTCTCCGAGCCGTCCCAAGCTGCCCAGGGAAGCCGGCGCGACAAACGAGGGCCTGGCGCAACAAAATGGGACCGGTGCGAAGATCCATCC
>CAXUFU010000367.1:0-628 GCA_964250275.1 uncultured Chthoniobacterales bacterium
CGCAGATCTTGGCTACGTCCTGCAACCCGAGATCACGCCTGTTGTTTCTTAGGAGGCTCAAGAGACGCTGCCCGCAAGGGCAGCGTCTTTTTTGCTTTCGGGAGCAGCGCAGGCTGTGTTTGCACCGAGACGTTCCGATTGGTTGAAACTGTGCGAGAGCGTGTTCGGTCCAAACTTGAACCATAGCCGCGAAGGGGGCTCTCAAAACCGGCAGCGAAGCTGCCATTCGTACTATGGTAGAATGGGCTCAACCGAGGAGTGGGCGCTAAACTAAGCGCGTTCCGATTGTAGGGCGAGCGCTCCGCCTGCCGGGAACGGTGCCAGCCATGGCAGGCTGAAGCGCCCGCCCTACAATCCCAAGGCAGGGCTGTCCCCGGCTCCTCGCCATTCGGCTCTTCCGAGCCATCCCACGTGTGTCGATAGTCGCCGTTGTCGCGGCAGGCGCCCCAGACAGCTTGGGACGGCTCGGAGAGCCCGCCCCTACCTTTTTCTTGGATGCCGCTCCGCGACGGCAGCAGTGTTAATCAAGCGTTCTACCTCGAGCAGACGAGAAAATGTCGTGGCCGGTAAGTTCCGGTTGTAGGGCGGGGGGGGGGGGGGGGGGGCGCCGGCGAGGCACCCCGACGGC
>CAXUFU010000367.1:638-3606 GCA_964250275.1 uncultured Chthoniobacterales bacterium
TGCCGGAACGGTGCCAGCCATGGCAGGCGGAGCGCCCGCGCTACAACTCGGAGGACGCCCAAGACACTCCGTCGCCATGCGTGTGGCAACCACCGGACGTTCATGGTTCGGGGCCGCTTGCCTCACGGGTGAGATTCGACTGGATAGACAACGCACCGCGGAAACAATCGATGGCCGAGCTTCGTTTCCCGGGCAAACAGCAGCGTTCGCCGGATCAAGCGCTATGCCTACCAACCGAAGCGTCACGCGACACCGGGGGGCCGCTACCAGCCGGCAGCTATCACTGCTGCTGCTGACCGATTTGCGTCAGCATATCCTGCGACTGCTTCACGGTTTGCGGGTCGGCGTTCAAATCCACCACCTTTTGATAATCCGGCTTCGCCTTATCGTAGTCGTGCTGATCGACCAAAAGATTGGCGCGGATGAAATACGTGTAGGCGTCGTTCGGATCGAGTTGAATGGCTTTGGCGTAATCCGCCAATGCCTTGTCGTTCTGATGCTGCTGCGCATAAACGTAGCCGCGGAACTTGTAACCCTGCTCGTCGTCCGGCTTCAGCCCGAGCAACGCGTTATACTCCGCCAGTGCCTTGTCCAAATCCGGTTTCTTCACGTAGGCATACGCGAGCTGGCGCACGGGGTTCGGATCGTTCGGGAACAGGGCTTCCGCCCGGCTGTAATCTGCAATCGCCGCGTCATAATCCTTCTTGGTCATGTAGGCCGAACCCCGTTGCAGGTAAGCCTTCCCATCACTCGGGCTCTTTTTGATCGCCTGGGTGTACTGGGTGATCAAATTGTCGATGTTGCCCGTCTTTGTATAAGCATAGGCCCGTTGGGCCAGCGCCTGCTGGTTGCCGGGGTCGTGCTCCAGAGTGGCGTTGTAGTCTGCGATCGCCTCCGGATATTTGTCCGTCGCCGAATACAGGAAGCCGCGGCGGTTATGCGCGACATCGTCGTCCGGCTTGAGCTTGAGCACTTGCGTCCAGTCGGCGATCGCCTCCGGCTTTTTGCCGGCGGCTTCCTCCGCCAGGGCGCGCGAACGGTAGTTGGCGGGATCGTCCGGTTTGAGCTGGATCGCTTTATCGTAGTTGGCGATGGCCTTGTCGAACTGCTTGAGTGACACGTACGCGGCCGCCTGACGGTCGAGCGCGGGCAGATCATCCGGCTTGCTCTTGAGCACCATGGCGTAGTCTTCGGCCGCCTTTTCCGGCTGATCCGTTTTCAAATACGCGTAGCCGCGCAGGCGATGCACCTCGATATCGCCGGGCTTGGCTTTGAGCACCGCGTCAAAGTCCTCGATGGCGTTTTTATAGTCGCCCGTCGCGACACGCGCCGAACCGCGCCCGAGATGCGCCGCGACATCGTCCGGCATGAGCTTGAGCGCTTCCGAGTAGCTATCCACGGCCTTGGCGTGATCGCCCAATTTGTTGTAGGCCACGGCGCGGTTGCGAAAGCTGGAGGCATCCTCCGGGTTGGCGCGGATCGCCTCGTCGAAGGCCTTGATCGCCTCCTCATATTTTCCCTGGTGATAGAGCTCAATACCGTGCGTGGCGGCATCGTAGTCCGTGCCGGGATCGGCGGCCCACAGCATCGGCGTGGCGGAAAGCAGCAGGAGGATGGCGAGCGATGGGAGCGTGGCGCGGTTCATAATTCGGCGTTCGACGGCTGGATTCGCGGGACGGAAGGCTGGGCGGTGGCGGACCATGAAACGTGGTAGCGACGACCCACCCCCAAACCACCGGTCGTCCCACGGGGGTGTGCCGTCCCGTTTGCAATCGGGCGGGCGCGTAGCGGCGGACGCTTGGGACGCGCCGAAAAAGCGGGCGCACCCCAAGGATGATGTCTCTGCGAAGGGCAACGCAAAAGCGTGGTCATCCGGGCATCCATGGCCTAAAGTCCCGCGGTGGTGGCCGAACCCCTTACGCTCAGCGAACTCAAGACTCGCCTCAGCCGTGGCGAGGTCAATGGCGCGGTCGTTCACGTCCAGGCGGAAGCGGTCGTCACCAAGTCGACGCGGGACGGCAAGCCTTTTTACGAAGTGCAGTTCATCGATGCGCGGGATCGCGTCAGCCTGCGCGCCTGGAGCGATTCGGCGGTGTATGCGTTGTGCGCGGGGCTGGCAGAGGGCGCCTGCGTGGAAATCAGCGGTGACTTTGCGCATCACCCCACCTTTGGCCTGGAGGCGCGCCGCTGGACGTTCCGGCCGTTGGCGCCGGCGGAGCAAGCGGCGTTGCTGGCGGGTTCGCGCGAGTTGCGGGAGCGCCAGGAGCTGGATTTCCAATTCATCGCGGAGACGGTCCAGGCCCTGGGCGATCCCCGGCTGCGGATCGTTTGCGAGCTCTTCCTCGTGCAACATGGCGACGCTTTCCGCCGCGCGGCTGCCGCCCGGAACTATCATCACGCGCGCCGGGGCGGCCTGGTGGAACACACGGCGCAGATGATGCGGGCAGCGGCAGCCCTGGCCGCCGTCTACCCGCGGCTCAACCGCGATCTCTTGCTGGCCGGCGTGTTGTTCCACGACGCGGGCAAGATCTGGGAAAACAACGTCTCGGCCACGGGTTTTGGCGTGGAACATTCGGCTCGCGGTGAGCTGGTCGGGCACATCAATCTTGGGTTGGAGCTGGTCAACGATCTTTGGCGGCAGTTGTTGGCCGAAAAGGCGTTTGCGGCCTGGGAGGGATTGGAGCCGGCGGCGGAAACCGTGCGTTGGCATCTCCTGCATTTGATTGCCAGCCACCACGGCGAGCTGGCCTTTGGCTCGCCCATCGTGCCGAAAACGCCGGAAGCAAGCGCGCTGCATACCGTCGATAATTTCGACGCGAAGATGGAGATGGTCTTCAACTCGTACGCCACCGCGCCACTCATCGCGGAGGGTATCTATGACCGGACGCGGCCGCTGCCGGGTTACTTGATCGAGCCGCTGCCAGACTTTGTGCCGCCGAGCGAGGGCGCCATCTAGCTGCGCGTATTT
>CAXUFU010000368.1:0-3597 GCA_964250275.1 uncultured Chthoniobacterales bacterium
GGGGGGGGGGGGGCGCGGGGGGGGGGCCGCCCCCCCCCGGGGGCGGGGGGCCCCCCCCGCCCTACAATTCGGAGGCCGCCTCAGCAAAGGGCAAGTGGCTACAGTTTTTTTTTGGTCTGCTTTAAAACCATGACCGCCGCTACAACGAGAGTGCGCGCCTCTTAAATGGGGAAGTGGCAGCCAAGTCCGGCGCTGTGCCTGGCAACCGAAGCGGTCGCCCTACAGTGCGAGTACGGCTCAAACCGTGTCCTGCTCGAAAATCAGGATCTCCGCAAAGGCGTCCGGCTGGACCACCCGCAGGCGCTTGAGCCGCACGAGTTCCAGGAGCGCCAGAAACGTCACCACCACCTCTACCCGCGAGACCGCTTCGGCAAACAGCGCCGAAAATGCCACCGGCTGCCCGGCCGCTGCCGCCGTCAGCGTGCGCAGATACTCGATCTTCTGCGCCACGGTGAAGTTCTCCTCGTACAAGACCGTCTCGGCGTCCTCCGCCTGTTGGTCCAAGCGGGCCAGAACGCGTTGGACGGCCTGAAACAGGTCCAGCTCACCCAGATCCCTGAGCGCCCGCGCGCCGGCGCCGGCTTCATCGGCCGCGGTGGCGGCGGGAGCTTCGGTGGTGGGGCGGGCAAAAAGATCGAAGCGGGCGATCTCCACCGCCTGCAAGTGCCGCGCGACGTCCTTGAACTTCATGTACTCGATCAGTTGGCGGATCAGCTCGAAGTGCGGGTCTTCTTCCTCGTCGCCGGCTTCATCGCCAAGGGCGCTTTGTTGGTCGGGCGGGAGCAAGCGGCGGCTCTTGAGGTAGATCAGATGGGCTGCCATGGCGATGAAATCTCCCGCCCGTTCCAAGTCCAGCGCGGGCACCGCCGCCAGATAATCCAGGTACTGCGCGATGAGCCGCTCCAGGGAGAGATCGTAGAGTTCGACCTCCTCGTGCCGCACGAGATAGAGCAGCAGATCAAGCGGCCCCTCGAAAATCTCGAGTCTGACCTGATAATCAGCGGTCGGCAAGGGTGGGTCGGCGGGGTTCACTGTTCCTGCCGCGCAGCTTGCCCGAAGGCCCGACCAGCCGTCGAGCGATTCCTGCCCAAGGCGCGAGATCCGGGCTATGCTCGGCCAAATCCATGCAACCCAAGTCTCCTGCCGCCGCTGCGCCCTCCGGCAACCGCCTCGCGGGCGAGAAGTCGCCCTATCTCTTGCAGCACGCCGGCAATCCCGTGGCTTGGCAGCCGTGGGGCGAGGAAGCCTTTGCCCGCGCGCGGACGGAAGATAAGCCGATTTTCCTGTCGATCGGCTATTCCACTTGCCACTGGTGCCACGTCATGGCGCACGAATCGTTCGAGGACCCGGCAACCGCCGCCGTGATGAACGAGCTGTTCGTCAACATCAAGCTCGATCGCGAGGAACGGCCCGATATCGACCGCGTTTACATGACCTTTGTGCAGGCCTCGACCGGCAGCGGCGGTTGGCCGATGAGCGTCTGGCTGCAACCGGACCTGAAACCGTTTTTCGGCGGCACCTACTTCCCGCCGGACGACCGCTACGGCCGCCGTGGTTTTGCCTCGGTCTGCCGCGCCGTCGCGCAAGCCTGGCAGCGCGACCGTGACAAGATCCTCGCGCAAAGCGAGCGCATCCTCGCTTCCTTGCGCGATTTTGCCCGCGCCGCGTCCGACTCGTCGAAAGGCGGCTCGGGCGAAGGCAGCCGGCGTCCTTGGGCGGAGATCCTGGCCGAGGCGGGCGAAGCCCTGGCCCGCGCTTATGACCCGGATTGGGGCGGCTTCGGAGACGCGCCCAAGTTTCCGCGGCCGGTGACGCTCCACTTGCTGGCACGCCTGCAGGCCAGCAGCCCGGGCTCCGCCGCCGCCGGGCACGCCGGCGCCATGCTCGAGGGGACGCTCGCGCACATGGCTGCTGGCGGCATGCACGATCAATTGGGCGGTGGCTTCCACCGGTACTCGGTCGACCGCTTCTGGCACGTGCCGCATTTCGAAAAGATGCTCTACGATCAGGCGCAGCTCACGATCGCTTACCTCGAAGCGTATCAATTAAGCGGCGAAGCGGCGCACGCGGCCACGGCGCGCGATATCCTGGCCTACGTCCGCCGGGAACTGACCGCTCCCCCCGGCGGGTTTTACTGTGCCGAAGACGCCGATAGCTTGCTGGCGCACGGCCGGCCGGAACATGCCGAGGGCGCGTTTTACGTTTGGACCCAAGCGGAGATCGAAGCGCTGCTCACCCCGGCCGAAACGGCCGCATTTTGTGCGTTTTACGGGGTCGAGGCCCAGGGCAACGCTCCCGCTGGCAGCGATCCGCAAGGCGAGTTTACGGGCAAGAACATCCTCTTTCGCCCCGCTTCAACTCCGGCGGGTACCACGGCGGATCCGCTGCTGGCCAGCGCCCGGGAAAAACTCTTCGCCGCCGGCGCGCAGCGTCCGCGTCCCCACCTCGACGATAAGATCGTCACGGCCTGGAACGGGCTGATGATTTCCGCTTTTGCCCGCGCCTATCAGGTGCTCGGGAACGATGCCGATCTGGCGGCGGCGCGGCGCGCGGCCGGGTTCATCCGCGAGCATCTTTACCGGGCGGAAAGCGGTACGTTGCTGCGCAGCTACCGCGAGGGTCCCGCGGCGGTGGCGGGCTTCGCGGACGACTACGCGTTCCTCATCCAGGGGTTGCTCGACCTTTACACGGCCGAGTTCGACCCCGCGCACCTGCTGTGGGCGGTGGAGCTGCAAGAGCAACAGGACGCGCGCTTTTACGACCCGGTCGGCGGCGGCTATTTCGCGGCGGCGGCGGGCGACGCGAGCGTCCTGTTGCGCCTCAAAGAGAATCACGACGGCGCCGAACCGAGCGCGAGTTCCGTTTCGGCGCTCAACCTGGCGCGCCTGGCCGCTTTAACCGGCCGCGCCGAACTACGCGAGCGAGCGCTGGCCACGGTCGATGCTTTCGGCGCCTGGGAACACCCCGCCCGGACGGCGCAGACGATGCCGCTGCTGCTGGTGGCGGCCGATTTACTAGCGCAACCGCCCGTGCATCTCGTGATCGCCGGCCGGCGCGACGCCGCGGATACGCGCGCGCTCTTGGACGTTTGTCGCGCCCGGTTTTTGCCGAACCTCACGCTGCTCCTGGCGGAGGACGACGCGCAACGGGCAGCGCTGGCCGACAAGCTCCCGTTCCTGGCCATGGCCGTCCCGCGGGAAGGCCGCGCCACCGCGTATCTTTGCGAACACGGCGCCTGCCAACTGCCCACGACCGACCCGCACCAGCTCGCCGAGCAACTGGCGCACCGCCGCTAAACGGCAGCCAAAATTAAGGTAGGGATGGGTCTCCGACCCGGTCCCTTGCTGTCTGAGAGGCAGGAGCGTGCAGAACGCAAACCATCCTCTTGGCGCGCCGCCGGACAGTGAGGGACCTCCAGTTCACCCTTTTAGGAAGCAACTTTGCTGCTGTTTCACCCGGCGTGATCAGCTAGAGCATGTTAGCCTGGAGTGTAGCTGCCACAAGGCTCCTCTGCACAGGCAGCGAAGCTGCCGTTCGTAAACAAGGTAGGGGCGGGCTCTCCGAGCCGTCCCAAGCTGTCTGGAGAGCCTGCCGCGA
>CAXUFU010000369.1:0-3578 GCA_964250275.1 uncultured Chthoniobacterales bacterium
CCGCAGCGGCCGCCCGACCAACCAGAGTGTCGTCGGCCGGCATGGCTAGCGTTGCTCTGGCGCCAAAAACGGCCGCGGCTCCGGTCCGGTGTAGTTTGCGCTGGGGCGGATGATCTTGTTGTCCACGCGCTGTTCCATGATGTGGGCCGTCCAGCCGGACGTGCGCGCGATGACAAACAATGGCGTAAACATCGCCGCCGGCACACCCATCATGTGATAGGAGACGGCGCTGTACCAATCCAGGTTGGGAAACATCCGCTTCTCGCGCCACATCACTTCTTCGATGCGTGCAGCCACGAGATAGAGCATCTCCGTCTCGGCTGTTTCGCGCGATAACATGCGCGCCAGTTCCTTGACGATGGCGTTGCGCGGATCGGCAATCGTATAAACGGGATGCCCAAACCCGATGATGACTTCCTTGGCCGCCAGCCGCCGCAGAATGTCTGCTTCGGCGGCGTCCGGATCGGCGTAGCGCTGCTGGATCTCCAGCGAATATTCGTTGGCGCCACCATGCTTCGGACCGCGGAGCGCGCCGATCCCGCCGACGATCGCGGAGTAGAAATCCGCCCCGGTGCCCGCAATCACGCGGGTGGTGTAAGTGGAGGCGTTAAACTCATGCTCCGCGTAGAGGATCAGCGAAGTGTGCATCGCGCAGACCCACGAAGGTTCCGGCGTGGTTTGGTGCAGGAGACGGAGGAAATGCGCGCCGATGGAAGAATCCTCGGTCGCCAGGTCAATCCGCTCCCGGGAACGCGCGAAGTGGTACCAATACAGCAGGATGGAGTTGAGGCACGCGAGCAGGCGATCCCCAATCGCCTGCGCGCCGGCGGGATCGTGGTTTTCCGCTTCCGGCAGCGCGCAACCGAGCGCCGAAACACCGGTGCGCAGCACATCCATCGGGTGCGTGGCGGCGGGCAGCGCCTCGAGCACCGTGCGCACCAGTGGCGGCAACTCGCGCCAGCCGGCCAGCCTGGCTTTGTACGCTTCGAGTGTCGCGTGGTTTGGCAGAGCGCCATGGACGAGCAGATAGGCGACTTCTTCAAAGGAGCACCGCATCGCCAGGTCGTTGATGTCGTAGCCTCGATAATGCAGATCGTTCCCGCTGCGGCCAACGGTACACAAGGCGGTGTTGCCGGCCGGCACGCCGGACAGCGCGACAGATTTCTTGGGCTTGAACGCGCTGGCTGGGGGAGAATCGCTCATGGTTGCGCCGCGGTTTTGTTTTCGGCTGAAAGGAGCGCGTCCAGCTTCGCTTCGTAGGCCTGATACCCGAGCACGTCGTACAGTTCCGCGCGGGTTTGCATGGCGCCGGTGAGTCCACGCTGGGTTCCCTCCTGGCGAATACCGGCGTAGACCGCGACGGCCGCCGCGCTCATGGCGCGGAAGGCGCTCAAGGGATACAACGCCAGGCGCACGCCCGCCTCGCGCAGTTCGTCGCAGGTAAAGAGCGGCGTCACGCCGAACTCCGTCAGATTGGCGAGCACCGGGACGCGTTCTCCCAGCGCAGAGGTAAACGCGCGATAATCGTCCAGCGTCCGCAGCGCCTCGGCGAAAATCATGTCCGCGCCGGCAGCCACATACGCCTGCGCCCGGCCGATCGCCGCCGCCAACCCTTCGCCGGCGTAGGCGTCGGTCCGGGCCATGAGGATAAAATCCGCGGCGCCGCGGGCAGCGGCGGCGGCTTTGAGCCGGTCGCACATTTCGGCCGTGTCCACGAGCGCTTTGCCGGGCCGATGGCCGCAGCGTTTTGCCTGCACCTGATCTTCGAGATGACACCCTGCCGCTCCCGCGCGGATGAGTTCCTGGATGGTGCGCGCGATCATGAACGCGCCACCCCAACCGGTATCGGCATCGACGAGCAGCGGCAAGGCGGAGGCCTGCGTGATGCGGCGGACGTCCTCGCAAACGTCATTGAGGGTGGTAATGCCCAGATCTGGCAGCCCGAAGGACGCGTTTGCCACGCCCGCCCCGGAAAGGTACAGGGCGCGAAACCCGGCGCGTTCCGCCAGCCGCGCGCAGTAGGCGTTGATCGCGCCGGCGATCTGCAACGGCCGCTCGTTTTCCATGGCCAACCGGAACCGGGCGCCGGGAGAAAGGGACGTCAACGACTCCATGGAACTGCCAACCTAGAACCGCCGGGGAGCTTTGCAATCGGCGCGGATTTCCGGTTGCCGGGGGGGCGATCCGCTCCGGTGGCCAGGCACACCGCCAGTCCCGGCAGGCGAAGCGCCCGCCCGGACGAAAGAACGTCTCCGCCGGGCTCCGTGGAGGGTTTCCACGTCTGGCCTTTTAGCGGCAGACGCAAAGACCGGTCTTGCTTCGATTCTTTCCCAGCCTCGCCTGAGATAGAAGCCGGTGCTTCACCCCCGGGGCATTTACTCCCATGCTCCAGGGTCCCTCCACTCTCCAGCTCGCCACCGCTGTAAGCGGCCCCGTCCCCGCCGAGTTTCTCAACCTCGCCCCGCTCGATCTGCCGAACCTGCGCTCGGAGCGTAATTACGCCGAAATCGCGGGCGTGCCGATCGGGAGTTTCGCCGCGAAGGACCAGGAAAGGCTGTGGGAAATCTACGCCCACGTCAACGAGTTGCTCGCGATCCTCTCGGCCCCGGACGGCACGGAGAGAGCCTCGGTGGCTTTGCATCAGTTCATCGCCAGCACGGAGTTCGATCGCCTGCGGAACAATCTGCGCGCGATCGGCTACGCCACCTTTGCGGTCGGGCAACCGGATCAGGTCACGGCCAAGGCCATTCACGATATCCGGGGTGGCGCGCTCGCGGTGCTGCTCCTGCGGCTCGAGCTCGCCGCGGATGCCCCGTTTTCCAAGGACGAACTGCGCACGCTCTTCATGCTGGCGCGTGACCACGGTAAAATCATGCGCAGCGCCATTTCCGATCTGGATGTGGAGCGCCGGCAAAAAGACACGGCTCCGCAGAGCCATCACGTGCGCTTGCTGCTCGAGAAATGGAGTGACGCAACCATCGATTGGACCGCGCAGCGGCCAGTACGATTGAGCGTCGACTGCCGGTTTGAGGGCTCGGTCACCGAATCCTGTCTGGAGAGCGCGACGGTTGACCGCGTTTTCTACAACCTCATGGCCAACGCGCGCCGCCATAACACCGGCGAGCGAATGGACCTCCTCATCTTCGAGATCCCGACGATACCCGGCGAGAACCTGCGGTTCGTGCTGCGCAACGACATCGGCGAGAGCGACGAAGAGCGCCTGAAAGCCATGGCCGGCCATAACGGCGACACGAGCGATCTGGGCGCACTTTTCCGCGCGGGCGTCTCGACGACCGGTTCCGGACTGGGCTTGGCGATTGTCGCCGATCTGGTTACGCAAGCTTTCGGGATCGACACCGAAGTCGAAGCGTTGCGCCGCGGCTACTACGGTGCGCGATTGCTCGACGGAAGGTTCACGGTTTGGTTCCATTGGCCGATCGCCCGCAACGACCTTGGATCCCAGGACGCGACGGACGCCCCGCAAAGCGTGCCGGCAGTTTTGCAAAAGGCTGGCTGACGGTTGCCGCGAAACGGTCCCCAAAAAAAGGTAGGGGCGGGCTTGTCGCCCTCGCCCCATG
>CAXUFU010000370.1:0-3558 GCA_964250275.1 uncultured Chthoniobacterales bacterium
CCCCCGCCCTACAACCGGAACTTACCGGCTACGACATTTTCTAATCTGCTCTAATGCCCCCGCCAGGCCGCCGACCAAAATAGCAGGCGCGACCGGCATAATGCCGCCCGCGAGTGTGGCGCCTCCGAGAGCGCTGGAAACCACCATGGCCGTTCTTCCAATTATGGTCCAGACGGTCATGTTTTTGGCTCTGATCGCTTAGCTGGGTCATCGGCTCGCGGCTGCGCGTCAATCTTTCTGGAACTTGTACCCAAACTCTCGTGCGGTCAGGATAAACTCCGGGTGATGCGGGTCGCCCTCGATCTTGCGGCGGAGCGTCGCGACGAAGCGATCGATACTGCGCGGGGTCACCGTCACGTCATAGCCCCAGACCCGGTTGAGGATCTCATCCCGGCTGACCGCCTGCCCCGCATGCTGCAAGAAATAATGCAGCAGCGCAAACTCCTTCGGCGATAGCTCAATCGCGCGATTTCCGCAAACCAGCGTGCGCGCGGAAACGTCGAGCACGTAGTTCCCGAACGTCCACCGCTCCGGCTCCGCCTGCCGCCGGCGACGCAACAGCGCTTCGGCGCGAGCGAGCAGTTCGCGCACGCTGAACGGTTTTTTCAAGTAGTCGTCCGCCCCGAGCTCCAGCCCCAATACGAGGTCCGATTCCTCGGCCTTGGCCGTGAGCATGAGGATGGGGATGTTGATGAGATCGCGGCGCAGCCGGCGGCAGATTTCGTAGCCGTTCATGCGGGGCAACATCAGGTCCAGCACGATCAGATCGGGCTTTTCCGCCAGTGCCAGCGCCAACCCGCGTTCGCCGTCGGCCGCCAGCAGCACGGTGTAACCCTGGAACGCAAAATTGTCCTTCAAGCCCCGCGAAAGCGTAGCGTCGTCTTCGATGATTAAGACCGTTTCCATGCCACTCCTGCCGCCGGTTCACGCCGCACGCCACCGGCGCAGCAGCCACTCCCACGGTGTTGACCGCTCGCGCACGGCTTTCCGCGCCGCGCCGCTCGCCCGCGGCAAGCGCACGCTGAAGGTGCTGCCGCGTCCGGGCGCGCTCTTGACCGTAATCGTGCCGCCGTGCAAGCGCACGACGGATTGTACGATGCTCAGGCCCAACCCGCACCCGTCATAGTTGCGGGAAAGACGGCGATCCGATTGATAGAAGCGCTCGAATATCCGCTCCTGCTCGTCGGCCGCGATGCCGATCCCTTCATCAGCCACTTCGAGCAAGACGCTCTCCGGCTCGTACGCGGCCCGGACCGCGATCGGTTTGCCCGGCTCGGAATATTTGGCCGCGTTATCGAGCAGATTCACCAGTGCCGCGGTGAGCGCTTCCTTATCTGCCTGCACCACCGGAGACGGCGCGGGGATGTCCACGTGCACCGTGCAGCCGGTAGCCTGCAGCCGCGGAGCCAACTGCCGGCAAGCGGCGTCCGCGATCTCGGCCGCGGTAACCCGCACCAACTGCAGACCCGCGCCCGGGCCGCGCGAGTGCTCCAGGCGGCCCAGCATCTGGAAGCTACCGACGACGCGCTCCAACCGCTCGTTTTCCGCCGCCAACAGCCGCAGATACTCCTCGACCTGCGCCGGCCCCCCACGATAGCGACCGTGCAGGAGCGTCTCCAGCAGCATCCGGCTGGAGGAAAGCGGCGTTTTCATCTCGTGCGCCACCGTCGTGAGCGCGTTATTGCTCAACTCGTTGAGGGCGATGCGCCGGCTCAAGGCCCAACCCGCCAGGGAAGCAATCGTGCCGGTCAGCACCAGCATGCGGCGTAGGTCGAGACCTGGGCGTTGGTCGTCCCGTCGATCATGGTCGCGTCCGCGCTGAAAAGCTCGACGCGCCAGGTCGGCAACGGCGGCGGCAAAGCCATCTGGGCGAGCTCCTCACCGGCCGGTTCCGCCGTGGTGTCGCGCGCCAGCAACGGCGCCGATTCCCCGTTCTCATCGATCACGCGCAGCACGCTCTTGCGGTCGAGCAGTTTTTCGTAGTACGCGCCGATCTCTTCGAGCAAATGGTGGCGGGTGACGACGAGCAAAATTTCCGGAGAAGCAATGTTATCCAGCGGCGGAGGCACGGCCACCGCAAACAACGGCTGCGGCGTCTCGGAGAAAAAGCGCCAGCGCAAACGGGTGGCGTTCGCCAGGGAGATGTGGTTGAGGCCGGTCTCCAGGAGAGTTTGCGCAAGTTTTTCCGCCGCGTTTTCCCGGCCCTCCGCGACGTGGGTGGCGGGGGGTGGCGGCGCCGTCAGTTTTCCATGCGAGCCCACCAGAAACAGGGTATCTGCCATTTCCGTCGACCGGAAGACCTGCCAGGGGTCGGCGGCGCCGACCGCGGGCAGCACCGGGATTTGGCGCCTGGCGTAAGCCGCCAGCGACGTGCTCGTCGCGCTCAAAAACGTCTGGTAGACGTCCTTGGCGTGCGCCCGCGCTTCCAGGCGTTCGGTGCGGATCTCCTCGATCAGGAAGCGCAGGACAAACGCCGCCGGCATCAGCGGCAACAAAGCGAGCAGCAACACCAAGGCGCGAAGCTGCCGCCGGTTGACCTGAAAAGGAGCCGCGGTGCGCATGGCTGTCGGGATGAGCCCGGCCGAGGGTTAGTGTTTGCCACCGTGCCCGGGTTTCTACTTCCCGAGAACATCGCAGCCAGGCGCTTCCCTCGCAACATCTCCTGTCCGGCGGTGCATCGCACCGCAAAGCCCAATTGCTGGCGGGCACGTCCTTTTCGGTTGAAAACCGTCTGCGGGCAGCGAAAGGCAAGCATGGCCAAAAAATATCGCGCGGCGATCTTCGACATCGATGGGACCCTGCTGGATTCCGTGGATTTGCACGCCGAATCCTGGCGGGAAGTCTTCGAAAATCACGGGCGGGCGGTCTCGCTCGAGCTCATCCGCGCGCAGATCGGCAAGGGTGGAGATACGCTGCTGCCCATCTTCTTTGCCAAAGAGGAAGTGGAGCGTTTCGGCAAGGAGATGGAGACCGAACGCAGCACGCTTTTCAAGGAGAAGATGCTGGTCAACGCCCGCCCGTTTCCCGGGGTGCGCCCGCTCCTCGAGCGCCTGCGCGCGGACGGCTTCAAGATTGCCCTGGCCAGTTCCGCCAAGCAGGACGAGCTCGAAAAGTACGCGGAAATCCTCGGGATCCAGGACCTGGTGGAAGTAGGCACCTCCAGCGACGACACCGCCAAATCCAAGCCGCATCCGGATATCTTTCAGGCGGCGCTCGCCAAGTTGCCCGGCATCTCGGCCGACGAAGCACTGGCGGTCGGCGATACCCCGTACGATGTCGAAGCAGCCGCCAAGATCGCGCTCCGCGCCATTGGCATGCTCTGCGGCGGATTTGCTGAAGACGATTTTCGCCGCGCCGGAGCGCTGGCCTTGTACGCGGACCCGGCGGATTTGCTGGCCCGCTACGAGGATTCGCCGTTCCTGGCGGAGGTCCGCTAGTGCAAAGTAAAAAGAACTGTAGCCACTTACCCTTCGCGGAGGCGGCCTCCGAATTGTATGGTGGGAGCTACCCCAGGCAGGGATGGCGCGGTTACAGGCACGCGAACCCCCCGCCCGACAA
>CAXUFU010000371.1:0-3545 GCA_964250275.1 uncultured Chthoniobacterales bacterium
GGGCCCGGGGGGGGGGGGGGGGGCGGCCCCCCCCCCCCCCCCCCCCCCCCCCCGCCGCCCCCCCCCCCCCCCCCGCCCTACAATTCGGAGCCGCTTCGCGAAGGGCAAGTGGTTACAGAGGTAGGGGCAGGCTCTCCAAGCCGTCCCCTGCTGTCTGATCAGTCTATGGTCGAGGGAGGCGCCGGCGGAAAACAAATGGGACGGCTCGGAGAGCCTGCCCCTACCTTGTATCACGCACGGCAGCTTCGCTGCCGGTCCAGAAACCTCCGCAAAGGCTACAGTTTACGGCAAACTGCTCTAACGTAGGCCGTGGCTCCGAATCCCTCTCCCATCGCCGAACGCGTCGGCATCTACGGCGGCACTTTCGATCCCGTGCATCACGGCCACCTGATCCTCGCGCGGGACGCCGTCGAGTCGTTGCGTCTCTCACGTCTGATCTTCATCCCGGCGGCGATCTCGCCGCACAAACTCTCGCGTCAGCCCGGGGCTTCGGGCGCCGCGCGCCTGGCCATGCTGACGGCGGCCATCGAGGGCGAGCCGCGCTTTGCAGTCGACGACTGCGAACTGCGGCGGGTTGGGCCCTCGTACACCTTCGACACCGTCGAGCAATTACGCGCCCGGCTGCCCGAGGGGACCGCGTTCTTTTACCTCATCGGCGAGGATAATGTCGCCGCGCTGCACACCTGGCATCGCATCGGCGATTTGCGCGAGTTGGTGACGTTCGTCGTCTTCGACCGCGATGAGCACGCGCCGGCGGATGCGGCCGCTTTTCCGTTGCCGGAGGGCGGCTGGCGGGCCTTGGCCCGGCGGGTCGATATCTCCGCCACCGAGATCAGAAAGCGGGTTGCCAGCGGACAGTCCATCCGGTATCTATTGCCGGAGAGGGTGCAAGCCATCATTGCGGCCGATAGCCTCTACCGTTTGTCCGAACCAGGAGCCGACCCATTACCGCTGAAGAATTAGCTCGCGAATGCGCGGTGGGCGCCGCCGAGAAAAAGGCGGAAGACCTACTGGTGCTCGATCTGCGCGGCATTTCCACGTTCACGGATTTTTACGTGATCTGTTCCGGCACAAGCGAGCCGCATCTCAAGGCCATTGCCGGCGAGATCCAGGAACGCATGAAGGAGCGTTTTGAGACGCGGCCGGCGGCGGTCGACGGCTTCCCGGTGAGCCAATGGGTCATCATCGATTACATCTCGGTGCTGGTGCATATTTTTCACACGGACAAGCGCGGTTATTACGCCCTCGAAGATCTCTGGGGCGACGCGCCGCGGCTGGAGCTGCCGTCCGAGTTGGTCTTGGCCCACGCCTCGGCTTGAAGCGCGGCAACTTCCTGACTTTCCCGTGGACTGGCTTGTCGAGGTGGAGATCGAGTGTCCGGCGTGCGGCGAAAGTTCGCTCGTCGCCGTCGACACGACCCAGGGCGACTACGTGACGATGGACGATTGCGCGGTCTGTTGCCGGCCCATGCAAGTGGAGGTGCGCTGCCGGCCGGGAGAGGTGCTCGCCGTCGAGACCACCCCCGCGTAGGGGCGGCGATTTTCGGCGCAGGAAACCACTGCCCGAACGACGATTTAGCTTGGCAAAACGGCCAGACCTGCTTTGCTGACGTCGAGGGCCTGGAAACTCTCGTTTCACCCTGAATCCGTATGTTCGACCAACACGATGCCATCGTGCGGCTCCTGCGCGATAACGATCCGTCGACGGTCAGCTTGCTCAAAAACCAACTCGCGGACGGCGGTCCGGAGATCATCGAAGACGTGCGGGAACTGGCTGCGGTCGATGACGCGACGGTGAGTGGCCACGCGCAGGATATCTTGGCGGAAATCGAGAGCCGGCAGGCGTTCGATGAATTTACGTTGCTCTGCCACCTCTTTCCCGAAGACGGGGACATCGAGCAGGCGTGCTGGTTGCTGGCGCGCATCTTCTTGCCGGGCGTCGAGCCGCTGCATTATCAGCGCAAGCTCGACTCGTGGGGCCGCCAGTTGACGCGGCTGACCTCGAGCGCCGTTTCGACGCGGGAGCGCGTGTCGATCCTGACGAATTACCTGGCGAACGATCTCGGTTTCCGGGGCAATTCCGAGCAGTACTACGATGTGCACAACTCGTTGCTGCCGAGCTTGATCGATTCCAGGTTGGGCATCCCGATCTCACTGGCGATTCTGTACATCATCGTCGCTGGGCGTGCCGGCATGAAGATCGAAGGCATCAATCTGCCCGGCCATTTCATCGTGCGCCATGGGGAGGTGCTGTTCGATCCTTTTCACCGCGGCAAAATCTTGATGCAGGCGGATTGCGAAGCGATCTTGAGCAAGCAGAAGCTGACCTTCCAGCATTCGTACCTCGAGCCGGCGAGTTCACGTATGATTTTGATCCGCGTGCTGGCAAACCTGCTCTATATTTTCCAGGACAACGGCGACGAACAGCAACGCGAGCGCATCGCCGCTTGGCTGAAGGCACTGGAGCGGTAGCAATCCGCCTCTCTACAGCGAAGGATCGAGCAGAAACTTCCCGCCGGTCGCGCGCCGCGTGTAGGTCTGGATGGCCTCCGGATTGAGGATGTCAGTCAAAGCCCGGGTCCGGGTGTAGTGGCTGGCAAAGGTCGTTTTCAACTCCGCCGCGATGCGCCCCCGCAGTTCACCGGCACGGGCCAGCCGGGAGAGCCGGCGGAGATTGCGGCCGCCGGCCTGTACTTTGCCTCGGATGATTTTGCCTACACCACGGGGACCGAACTGCGCATCGACGGCGGTGCCTTGGCCATCTGAGGCCTGAAGGCGGCAGTGAGCGAAGGCCCTCCGCAATCAAAACTCCAGCTTCGGCTGCATCGCCTGCTCAAAACTCAACGCCGGCGCCGGACGCACGGCGAGGAGCAAATCTTCCCTGGGCTCCTGGACGCCGACATCGAAGGGCACGAGACCCTGCGGCGTCTTGAAAACATTGGCCCGATGCGCGTCCGAGACGAGCAGATTGGCCCGGGCGTGATAAAACGTCTTGGCGTTGATCTGCGTAAATCCCTCGCTGACAAAGTGCTTGGCGATCTCCAGCACCGTCGCCGGTTCTCCGCCGACATGGCGTTGGGAGACCACGATCCGCGGGCCGGCGGGAGTGTCGATGACGCCGTGCAGCCAGAAATCGTCTCCCAAGCGCGCATTGGCCAGGATCAGCCGCCGCAGATATGCCGCCAGACTCGCGTCTTCGGTGGCGAGGGTGGAACGCACTCCGGAGTGCTCCGGCCGCGCCTGCACCTCTTTGCCGCCCTTCCCGGGCCGGGTGATTTTGATCCAGCGGGCCGTCTCCTGATCGTGGAAAACGTCGTGCTCGACGCCGCCGATATTGACCAGGCGATCAATAAGTGACGGATCGATCAGCCGGTCGTTGGCTTTTGCCCAGGCGAGGAGCGTCTGGTTCTGGCGGGCGCAATCTGCGGCTGGCCAGCCACCGCCAGCGCCTGGCGCGCCCGCTCGTGGGCCTCGGCGGAGGAGACTTTCGGCTGCTGCGAGCGGATTTGCCGCTGACGCTTCGCGTAATCGGCGAGAGGGCGTCCC
>CAXUFU010000372.1:0-585 GCA_964250275.1 uncultured Chthoniobacterales bacterium
GTCTATGACCGTCGGGTTCAAATCGCGACGCAGCGCCATCGACGGTCATAGACCGCCGCTACAGCCTGAAGGCGAAACGGCGGGGTCCTCTCACTTACTCCCCCAGCACCAGCTCCAACAAAATTCGCACGCCGAAACCCGTAGCGCCGCGCGCCAGATCCGGGCGATCCTTCGTGATCCAGGACGTGCCCGCGATGTCCAGATGCGCCCAGGGCGTGTCTTCGGCAAACGTCTTGAGAAACGCCGCCGCCGTACAGGCGCCACCCCAGCGTCCGCTGCTGTTCTTGATCAGCGCCACGTCGCTCTTGATCTGGTCGCTGTACTCCTCGTAAAGCGGCATCGGCCAGAGGCGCTCGCCGGCTCTGGTTGACGCCTTGAGCAACTGCTCGCGCAACCCGCCGTCCGTATCCCACAGACCGGCCGCCCAATCGCCCAGCGCCACGACGCACGCGCCGGTCAACGTCGCGAGATCCACGATCGCCGCCGGCTTGAACTCCCGCCGCGCGTACCCGATGGCGTCGGCCAGGACGACGCGCCCTTCGGCGTCCGTGTTGTTGATCTCGATCCGTTTGCCGTCGTACGCCG
>CAXUFU010000372.1:595-3542 GCA_964250275.1 uncultured Chthoniobacterales bacterium
GGATGTCGCCGGGGCGGTAAGCGCCGGGGCCAGTCAGATTCTCCGCGCTGGTCAACAGACCGATGACGTTGCGTTTTGGCTTGAGTGCGGCAATGCCGTGCATGGCGCCGAGCACCGTCGTGCCGCCACACTTGTCCCAGATCATTTCTTCCATGCGATCGGCCGGTTTGATCGAGAGGCCGCCGCTGTCGAACGTGATCGACTTGCCCACCAAGGCCAGCGGCGCCTCGTCCTCCGCGCCGCCCCGGTAATGCAGGACGATCAGCCGCGGCCCGTGCACGCTGCCCGCGCCAACTGCCGTCAGACCGCCGAAGCCGCCGTCGCGCAGGGCGTTCTCATCGAGAACCGTCGCGGTCAGCGCCCCTTGGCTATCGCGGGCCAACTGGCGGGCCGCCTCCGCCAGGGTCTCGGGAAAGAACAGATTGCCCGGCTGGTTCGCCCAATGCCGGGCGTAGTTGGTGGCCTGCGCCAAGGTGAGGCCGCGTTCTGCCCGGGCCTTCACTTCGGACAGGTCCGCCGCGGGAGCGATGAGCGTCACGGCGTCCAGTGTCACCGGCGCCGGGCCGCTGGCCGGAGGAGACTTGAAGTCCACGAACTGGTAGGCGCCCAGGGCCAGGCCTTCCGCCGCTTCCTGGGCAAAGCGGGCGAACTCCTCCAGGCGCAACGCCACGCGGGAACGCCCTTTCGACTGGAGGTACTTGGCCGCGGTGCCGCAGGCCGTGCGCACCTTGGCGCCGTCGACCGAGGCGTTATCGCCCAAGCCCACGTAGAGCGTCGCCGGTTCGTGAAGGAGCAGCAGACTGTTCAATCCGCCGGAAAACTCCGCCTCGGGCACGCTCACCGCCGTCTGTGTGCGGTCTTGCTTGGTGCGGAGTTCGATCACCGCCTCGATGTCGGCGGGTGGCTGGCTGGCAAAATCAATTTGCATGCGGCGTGGTGGGTTAGGTAGGAGCGGCTACTCTTCCCGCGCACGCCGCTTGACTGCAACCGCAAACCCACGCTAATTAGGCGCCACAAGTCGCTGTTAGCGTGCGCGAAGAGGGAATAGGGATTGACTCGGCCGCCCCCTTTCTGTACACAGCGAAGCTCCTCAATTTTCGCTGCCTGATGCCAGCCGTGAATACGCCTTCGCTCTCGTCGAGTCCTTCCTCTCTTGTGCCGCGTTCGAGCACGGGCGAGGTGCGCCAGCCGGGCAGAGCGGGCGCTTTGTTCGTGCGCTTCGTCATCGTGCTGGCGGCGGTCGTCGCGGTGTTGTGCTTGCTCGGCTTTCTCAAGTATCGCCAGATCCAAGCCGCCATCGCTTTCGGGGCGACTATGACGCCGCCGCCGGTCGCCGTCACTACCCAGGTAGTGCGCGCGACGACCTGGCAGCCGACCGTCCGTGCCATCGGTACGCTGGAGGCGGTGCAAGGCGTCACCGTCAGCGCGGATCTGCCGGGAGTGGTCAAGGAAATCCTCTTTGAATCCGGCAAGACCGCCAAAGCTGGTGATATCCTCGTCCGCTTGGTGACCGACGAGGAGCAGGCGCAATTGGAGTCGGCGCAGGCGCAGCGCGACCTGCGCGTGCTATCGCTGCAGCGGGAACGCGATCTGATCAAGAGCCACACCGCTTCCCAATCCGAGTTTGACGCCGCTGACGCCGACTACCGCCAGGCGGAGGCGGCCGTGGCGCAAGCCAAAGCGGCCATCGCCCGCAAGACAATCCGCGCGCCGTTTGATGGCGTGCTGGGCATCCGGCTGGTGAACGTCGGCCAGTATCTCAACAGCGGCGATAAAATCGTCCCGCTGCAGTCGACCGACCCCATCTACGCGGATTTCTCGCTCCCGCAGCAGAGTCTCAGCCGGTTTGGGGTCGGGTCCGAGGTGCGAGTGACGACCGACGCCACCGGCGACACCGAGTTCCCGGGCAAAATCACGGCCATCAACTCGATGGTCGATTCTTCGACGCGCAACTTCCAGACGCAGGCCACCGTGGCCAACCCCGGCGCGCGGCTGCATCCGGGCATGTTTGCCAATGTCGATGTGATCCTCCCGGTGCAGAACGGGGTGCTGACGGTGCCGAGCTCGTCCATCAGCTACGCGCCGTACGGGGACTCGGTGTTCGTGGTGACCCAGGTCACCGATCCTCTGACCAAAAAGACGGTTCTTGGCGTGCGCCAACAGTTTGTGCGCCCGGGCCAGACGCGCGGGGACATGGTGGCGATAGACACCGGCGTCAAGGAGGGGCAGGAAGTCGTGACCTCGGGCGTCTTCAAGCTGCAAAACAACGCGCCGGTGCAGATCAACAACAGCGTGCAGCCGGAAGCGGAAGATGCGCCGCATCCGGACGAAAGCTAGCTAGCGGAGACGGAGCGGACGCTTTCGGCCGGATTCTTAGAGCTGCCATGAAGTTAACTGACCTGTTCATCCGCCGGCCGGTGCTGGCGTTGGTGATTAACCTTGTCATCCTGCTGGCCGGCTTTCAGGCCATCCGTTCGCTCAACGTCCGGCAGTATCCGCGCAGCGATCTCTCGGTCATCACCGTTACGACGGACTACGTCGGCGCGAACGCCGATCTGGTGCGCGGGTTTTTGACCACGCCGCTCGAGCGCGTGATCGCGAGCGCCGAAGGCATTGATTTCATGGAGTCGAGCAGCGCCCAGGGCGTGAGCACGATCTCGGTGCATCTCAAGCTCAACTATGACACCAACGCGGCGCTGACCCAGATCCAGGCCAAGGTCGCGCAAGTGCGCAACGATCTGCCGGCCGAAGCCGAGGCGCCGATCATCAACGTGCAGACGACCGACGACCAGATCGCGGCGATGTACCTGAGCTTTTACTCGGACGTTCTCGATCCCAACCAGATCACCGATTACCTGACCCGCGTCGTCCAGCCGAAGATCACGGCGGTGGCCGGCGTGCAGCGCGCGGACATCCTCGGCGCGCGCACCTTCGCCATGCGCATCTG
>CAXUFU010000373.1:0-3528 GCA_964250275.1 uncultured Chthoniobacterales bacterium
CCGCAAGACTTCCGGCACACTGAAATCGCCGCCGCTCTCGCGGATCACGCTCTCCTCCACGTCCCGTCCCCGCAGCATCATGTGCAGGCTCTCCTGCACCGCGCGCCTGACGCTCTGCGGCGTCACCCCGTGGGCCGCGTTGTACTCCCTCAGCCGCCGCCGCCGATACTCGGTCACTTCCAAAAGCTTGGCCATGCTCTGCGTGACCGTATCCGCAAACAAGATGACCGACCCATCCACGTGGCGTGCCGCCCGTCCCGCCGTTTGGATGAGCGAAGTCTGGCTGCGCAAATACCCTTCTTTGTCCGCGTCCAGGATGCACACGAGACTCACCTCGGGTAAGTCCAATCCTTCCCGCAAAAGATTGATGCCCACCAGAATATCGAACTCTCCCGCGCGCAAGCCGCGCAGAATCTCCACGCGTTCGATCGTATCGATTTCGCTGTGCAAATAACGCACCTTTAACCCCACGTCCCGCAGATAGTCGGCTAGATCTTCCGCCGTGCGCTTGGTCAAGGTCGTGACCAGCACGCGTTGCCCCGCCTCGATCCGCAAACGGCAAGCCTCAATGGTGTCGTCGATCTGGTGCTTGAGCGGCTTGATGGTAATTTGCGGATCGAGTAATCCCGTCGGCCGGATGATCTGCTCGACCACGAGCGGATTGCCCGGCACCGTCGGCGCGAAGGCTGCGTCCGTGGCGGCTTGTTCTTCCTTTTGTGTCAGCCGCTTCGGTTCCGCGTCTAAGCCCGACCCACCCAGCATCGTGTCGGCCGGCCGCTCGCCTTTGCGCACCAGCTTCAAGGTGGGCCGCGGCGCCGGTGGCAAGGCGGCCGCTGCTGCCGCCGTCTGACCGGCCGACCAGGTCTCGTGCATGCCCGCCAGTCGCGCGGGCACCGTCTCTCCTTCGCCGATCGTTCCGATCGCTTCGCGCGCATGTTTGAGGTACGTCTGGTTTCCCACCACGCTGTTGCGGATCTCGAACTCGGCCGGCGTCGCGCTGATGTACAAAACCTGGCTTTGCCGCCGCATGAACTCGTCGAACTGCAGCGGCCGATTGTCCATCGCGCTCGGCAGCCGGAAACCGTAATCGACCAGCACGCTTTTGCGCGAACGATCGCCCTCGTACATCCCGCCGATCTGCGGAATGGTGGCGTGGCTTTCATCGACCACCAGGAAAAAATCGTCCGGGAAAAAATCCAGCAAAGTATAAGGCGTGGAACCGGCCAGCCGCCCGCTCAGATGGCGCGTATAGTTCTCGATCCCGGAACAGAAGCCCATCTCCTGCAGCATCTCGAGGTCGTACTCGGTGCGCATCTTCAGGCGCTGCGCCTCGAGCAACTTGCCTTCGCGCTCGAACTGCGCGATCCGCGTGTCCAGTTCCGACCGGATCGTGCCCATCGCGCGCCGCAATTTTTCAAACGGCGTGACGAACTGTTTGGCCGGAAACAGCGTCAGACCTGGCAGCGTTCGCTCCACCTTGCCCGTCAACGGGTCAAAGATGCTGAGCCGGTCGATTTCGTCGCCGAAGAACTCCACCCGTACCGCTTGTTCGTCCAGGTTGGCCGGATGCACTTCGACGACGTCGCCGCGCACCCGGAATTTGCCCCGGTTGAAGCCGATGTCGTTGCGCTCGTAAAGCATGTCCACGAGCTTGGACAAAAAGGCCTCGCGTGAAAGCGTCTGTCCCACCGAGAGCGGCGTTAGCATCTGCCGGTAATCCTCCGGCGAGCCCAACCCATAAATGCAGCTCACGCTGGAAACGACGATCACGTCCTGGCGCGAGAGCAGCGCGCTGGTGGTCGAGAGCCGCAGCCGTTCGATCTCCTGGTTGATCGACGAATCCTTCTCGATGTAAGTATCCGTCCGCGGAATATAAGCTTCCGGTTGGTAATAATCGAAGTAGCTGACGAAGTACTCGACCGCGTTGTCCGGGAAGAACTGCTTGAACTCGGAATAGAGTTGCGCCGCCAGCGTTTTGTTGTGGGAGATGACCAGGGTCGGTTTCCCGATGTTCCGGATGACATTGGCCGCCGTGAAAGTTTTGCCGGAGCCCGTCACGCCGAGCAGCGTCTGGTGCCGGTTGCCTGCCGCGAGCGACCGCGTCAGCTTATCGATTGCCTGCCCCTGATCGCCCTGCGGCTCGTAATCGGAAGAGAGCTGGAATCCCATGGCGCAGATTGTACCACGCCGCCTCCGCCCCGTCAGGCCGATTCACTGCTCAACACGCCCCCGCGGCCGGCATCGGGGTGACAGGATTTGAACCTGCGACCTCCTGGTCCCAAACCAGGCGCTCTACCAAGCTAAGCTACACCCCGGCACATCCGGCCCGGCTACTATGGCCGCAGCCACCCCGAAGGCAAGGAGTTCCTGTGGAAACACCCCGGGCCCTGGCGGCTGGGGCGAATACGCTTGCGGATCCACGGCGTCCGCCTCGCTTTTCCACCGTTTCCCCCCGCGCTATCGGGCCGCCGCCGCCCCGTGCAAGACTGCGCTCGCAATGGAACTCGCCTTCACCAATCTCCTGGCTCTCCACGCCACCCCTCCCAAGGGTCTGGTCGCGCTCAAAGCCATCTCCAACGCCGCTCTCGCGGATAATCATCAACTCCCCACGCGTCTCAAGCTCCTAAATTGGGGCCAAAACGACACCACCAAGGGTCCCGTTGTCGTGGGCGACGCCACTCTCCAGCACCTTGCCGCCAATCAGGCGCGCGAAGGCTATGACCACGTCGCTCTCGACTATAACCATAACTCTCTGCCGGGTCACCCCAATTTCCAGCCCGACCCGCGCGAAGTGGCGGCCTACGGCGCCGTCGAAGTCGTCGCTCAAGATGGCCTCTATCTCACCGGCATCGACTACACGCCCAGCGGACTCGCCAAGGCGCGCAACTACCGCGACCTCTCGCCGACCCCGCTGCTGAATCAGGATGGCGAGGTCATCTTCCTGCACAGCGTCGCTCTCTGTCCGCAGGGCGCGGTCAAAGACCTTTCCTTCTTCAGCGCCGGCGGCGCCGGGCTCAACGCGCTCGCCGCTGATGACGATCCGCCGCCCGTCACGGCCACGACCATGGATTACCGCCGCCTGCTCTGCGCCATGCTCGATCTCGATCCGGATCAGGCCACTGACGACGACATCGCCGCCGCCGCCCACCTGGCCGCGGCCGAGAAAAAGATCGCCGCCGAAGCCGTCCGCTCAAATGCCGCCGCCACGCTCGAACCGATGGGCGTCCGCGTTGATCGCATCGAGCGCGAGTTCGTCATCGGCAACGGCTTGCTCGAAGGCAAAATCATCCCGCTGGCGGTGCGTGCGCTGCCGCTGAGCCAATTGCGCCAGGTCGTCGCCGAACTTCCCGCCGGCCAGGTGCCTACCAGGCGCCAGACCCCGGGCGTCGTCGCCCTGGCCGCCTCCACCCCGCCCAACGCCGCGGACGAAGAAGTCCGCCAGCGCATGGGCATCAACCCCGAAACCTGGGCCAGGCACAACCCCTGCCCCAGCCACCACTCGAACCATCCGCCCACCCAACCCACCAC
>CAXUFU010000374.1:0-3516 GCA_964250275.1 uncultured Chthoniobacterales bacterium
CAAACGCGCCGGCCTGGCGCGCGCCATGGCGCTCGACCCAGACATTCTTTTCTTCGACGAACCCAGCGCCGGGTTGGACCCGATCAGCTCGCGCCATCTCGATGATCTCATCTTGCGTTTGCGCGACGGCCTCGGCACGACCGTCGTCGTGGTCAGCCACGAACTCGCCTCCATCTTCGCCATCGCGGACGATTCCATCTTCCTGGACATCGAGACCGGGACGCTGCTGGCGCGGGGCAACCCGCACGATCTGGTCAAGGAAGGCGGCAGCGACCCGCGCGTGCGGCAGTTTCTCCTCCGCGAAGAGTCGGGCCCGCCGCCGGTGGACCATCCCGCCGCGCGTGCCGAGTTGCAGAACGCCTAGCAGCCCCACTCCCGCGCCATGAGCAAGAAAACCAATCCAACGTTCATCGGCATCTTCGTGCTGGGCGCCTTGCTGATCGCGGTCGGGGCCGTGCTGTTTTTCGGCACCTCCAAACTGTTTACCCGTACCAAGACCTTCGTCTGTTATTTCCAGCAGTCGGTGGCCGGAGTGCAGGTCGGCTCGGCGGTGAAGTTCAAGGGCGTGCCCGTGGGCCAGGTGACGAAAATCCAACTGCGCTTTGACCAGGATAAGCCGACTTACGTCAAAATCATTTTTGACCTGAATGCAGACCTCATCGTCAACAGCCTGGGAGCTAACGTCGACCTGTTCAACGAGAACTTTAACCGCAACCAGGTCAAACGCGGGCTCCGGGGCAGCCTCGCCTTTGAAAGCTACATCACGGGCCAGCTCTACTTGGAACTCGATTACCATCCGGACGCTCCTCCGCCGGTCTATTTGCAGACTCAAACGGAGTATTCAGAAATCCCCAGTCTCCCCTCCAACCTCGAGGCCATCGTGGAAGAAGCGCAGAAGGCGGTCGGCAACCTGGGTAAGATCGATTTCCAGGGCTTGAGCAAGGACCTCGAAGACGTGCTCATCACTACCCGCAAAAGCATCGCAGACGTGAAGTTTGATGAGTTGAGCGCGTCCGTGCAACGCACCGCGGATTCGATCAGCGGCCTGGCGTCGTCTCCGGAGCTCACCGACGCGTTGGTCAGCCTCAAACAAGCGCTCGACCACATCAGTGCCACGATGCAATCGATCCAGGGACAAGTGGGTCCGCTCGGCAACGCGCTCCAGCCGGACCTGATCGAGTTGCGCAAAACGCTCGGCTCGCTGAACTCGACGCTGGCTCCGGAAGGCGACTTGCGTTACCAGCTCGGCGGCACGCTTTCCCAGCTTGACACGATGGCCAAGGCCCTCCAGCAGCTCGCGGACTTTTTGCAGCGCAATCCCAATTCGCTGATCTTCGGACGTAAACCTGCCCCCGCGCCCAAGCCATGATCCGTCCCTTTTTCCGCGCCCTCGTTCCCGCGCTCGGTCTGTTGGCCGCAGGGTGCGCCTCGCATGAGCCGCTGACGTCCTACTATGTGCTGACGCCAGACGCCGCCCCCGGCGCGAAAAGCGGCACCCAGGCCGCGATCCACGGCGCGCGCATTTTCATCCGTCGCGTGGATCTCCCCGGCTATCTGCAAGGAACGCGCCTCGCCACGCGGCAGGCGGACAACCAGGTGGTGTATGCGTCCACCGCGCAATGGGCGGAGCCGCTCAGCCAGGGCATCGCCGACGCTGCCGCCAGCGCGCTCAACCGCACCACACGGGTGACGGTGGTGGGTGTGGTTGGTGGCGGCATGCCGCCGGCGCGGGATTACGACTTAAAGATCGATGTGGAGCGGTTCGAAGGGGACGATAAAGGCGAGGTGGTCTTGCAGGCTACCTGGTCGCTCTTTGAGCCCGAATCGTCGACGCCGGTGCTGACGCGGCGCAGCAGCTTCGTGCAAACTGGTTGGACGTTCGGCGATTATCCAACTCTCGCGAAACTACTGGGCGAAGATGTCGCTGAGCTAGGGGCGGAAATCGCGCGGTCCGTGCACAGGTAGGCAGATGCAAAGGGGCGGACCGAGAATTGCCAACCCACCACCCACTCGTTTAGCGTGGAAGGCATGAAACGCTTTCGTTGGCCCCTCCCCCTCCTGGCGGCGCTGGCCTTTGCCACCGGCGCCATGGCGGATGACACGCCGGGCTTATTGGAGCAGGCGCAACAAGCCTTGCTCCATGTGCCCGCCGTGCGCATGACGGTGGACTCCGTCGATCACACCAAGAACCGAACGGTCCATACGGTCGTAGAAATCGTCAATCCCAACCAACTGCACTCGACGACGACCATCGATGGCAAGCTGACCAACGAGGTCATCAGCGATGGGCACAAGACAGTCATGCGCCATGACGACGGCCCCTTCCAGCCGATGCTGGATAATGCCGCGGAAATGGTCATGAACGCCCGGAAGTCGGTGGCCGGGGAAGGTCTGGCGCTGATGGCCGCTAACGTCAAGCTGCTGGGACATGAAGACGTGAACGGCACACCGGCTACCGTGTACACGTTTAATACGAATACGCTGGGCTTGACCTCGACCTCCAAGGTGTGGCTGGCGGATAAAGATCATCTCCCGCTCAAAGCTGAGCGCCACACCCAAGGCGAGACCAAGCTCGCCGGCGGCAGCCCGGGCGTCAAAGTCGACCGCGACGGCACCGTTATCTACGAATACGATCCCGCGATCAAGATCACGCTGCCTGCCAGTTGAACCCCGCGTCTGCAACCTCTCACTCCATCGCCATCGATCCTTTCACCCTTTCCCGGTTTCAGATCGTCTTCAGCGATCTGGATGGCACGTTGCTCGGACCGCACAAGCGCATCTCCCCGGCTAACGCGGACGCCGTGCGCGCCCTGCGGGACCTGGGTTTGCGCTTTGTCCTCGCCTCCGGGCGGCGGCACCAGAATAGCCTACGCTATTACCGCGAACTCGCCCTGGACACGCCGCTGATCAGTTGCGCCGGCGCGCTCGTCCGCGACCCGCAGACGGGCAACACCCTGCGCGAGGCGCTCCTGCCTGCACCACTGGCGGCGGAACTCGTGACGGAAGGGCAGGCCGCGGGTTTTTCGGTCATTTACTACCATCGCGATCATTTGTTCGTCGGCGGCCGCGATCACTGGATCGATTTGTACGAGTCCCGGGTCGAGGAACGCGCGGAAGTTTGTGACCTGTCGTCGCTGCACGGTGAAGCCGCGCTCAAGATCGTTTGGTACGGCGAACCTGCCGCGCTGAAGGAACGGCGCCCCGGTTTGGAGGCACGCTACGCCCATCGCGCCCGGATTTTGGCGACCGACGCCGAGAACCTCGAGTTTGCCGACCCCGCCGCGAACAAAGCGGATGCGGTCGCCGCGGTGGCCGGCTTTTACGGTTTGGAAGCCGCTGCGACGCTGGCCTTCGGCGACGGGGAGAACGATGAGCCGATGCTGGCCTGGGCCGGCTTGGGCGTCGCGATGGACCACGGCGCGGCGCACGAGCATTGCCCCGGCGCCATGGTCAGCCCGGCCGGACCGCCGGAGGAGAGCTTCGCCCGGGCGGTGCGCGACCTCATCTCGCCCCCAC
>CAXUFU010000375.1:0-3514 GCA_964250275.1 uncultured Chthoniobacterales bacterium
CGGTGTGCTCGAGCCGCTGGCGGAATATCGCCGCCGGGCCAGCGCGGGCGCGATTTCCGCTTCCGGCACGATGCGGTGGAAGGTGAGAAACTTGGCGAAATGATCGTTGCCGTCGTCGGCGGAAAGGTCGGCGGCGGCAGCGACGGCCGCCGCTTCCCGGACTTCCGCGCCGTTTTTGCCGTTGGGTTTGGGCCGGGAAGTATTGAGCGCCATCAAGGAGGGCGTTGGCTCCGCCACGTCGTTGATCAAGCCGTAGTCCTTGCCGCTGCCGCTGCCGTTGCTGCCACCGGCGCCGCCGCCGCTGCTGCTGCGCTGGGTCGATGGGGCGGTGCGGCTCTCGATCTCGCCCATCAGCGCGACGATGTCCGGCGAGTTGGGCTGCAGTTGCAGGATGCCTTCGCACTCGAGCAGCGCCGAGGAGTACAGGCCCATGTTCAGGTAGGCCTCGGCCAGCTTGCGCGAGACCTGGAGCGCGGCCTCGATCTGGCCGATCTTCAGGTACGCCTCCTTCAGAATGTCATAGCTCTGGCAATCGCCCGGCTCAGCCTGGCTGATGACCTCAAACATCTCAATCGTCTGAAGAATCTGGGCGTATTCCTCGCTGGTCAGCTTGGCATCCATTGCTCTCTCGGTTTTTAGCTAGAAGCGTGCCTGTACAGTGGTCACGCTCGGGAAATCGGCGGGCGCGGGCGGCGCATTGGGAGCGGGCCAGAGGTTGAAAAAATCTGTAACCCGGCGTAAGGCAGGATGCTGCATGCAAACACAGCTCGACGTGGACGGCTTGCGGTTTAACGCCGACGGCCTCATCCCGGCCATCGTGCAGCAGGCCGGGGGCGATGAGACGCACCCCGCCGGCCGGGTCCTGATGATGGCCTGGGTGAACCGCGAGGCCTTGGCCGCGACGCTCTCCACCGGCTGGATGCATTACTGGAGCCGCTCCCGCCAGAAGCTCTGGCTCAAAGGCGAGACCAGCGGCCACCGGCAGGAGCTGGTGGCATGGTACCGGGATTGCGATGGGGATACGCTCCTGTTCACCGTCCGGCAGCAAGGAGGCGCTTGCCACACCGGGTTTGCCAGCTGTTTTTTTCAGCGTCTGGAGCGGGACGGCACCCCCGCTCCAATCGACGAAACGCCGGTTTTCGATTCGGCCACGGTTTACCAGCCAGGGAAGGAAAATTGATTGTATCTTGCTGCCAGCGAGCACCGTGTAGTACTCGGTTCTAAATTGTGTCCGGCTTTCCCGTAACTCCCAGTCGCGAGGATTTCATCGCGTTCGCCCGCGAAGCCAACCTGGTGCCGATCTCCACCGAACTCATGGCGGATTGTGAAACGCCGGTGGCGGCGTTTCAAAAACTGCTCGATGAGGATACGAACGGCAACGATTGCGCCTTTCTGCTGGAGTCCGCCGAGAGCAGTGAGCAGGTGGGACGGTTTTCTTTCCTCGGCAGCCAGCCCGCCGCAATTTTCGAGAGTCACGGCAAGACGGTGACGATCACCCGGCAGAACGGCGAAAAACGTGAGTTCATCACGGACTCCGATCCCTTCCAGGAACTGGAGAAGTTCATGGCCGTGTACAAGCCGGTCGCCCAGTCCCTCGCGCCGCCGCTCGCGCCTTTCGTTGGTGGCGCGGTCGGCTACTTGAGCTACGACGCCGTCCGGTTTTTTGAGCCCAGCGTGCCGCCACCGGCCAAGGATGAGCTGGAGTTGCCGGAGATGCTGTTTCTGATCACGGACACGCTCCTGATTTTCGATCATCGCTACCGGCGGCTGCGCGCGGTCGCCAACGTCTTTTTGGAAGGTGACCGGGATCCCGGCGCCGCCTACGATGCCGCCGTCACCCGCCTCAAGCGGCTGGTGCGCCGCTTGCGCACGCCGACGCATCTGCGCCCTGGCCTGGTCTTCCAGGAGACGCCCTCCGGCACGCAACCGGCCTGCAACACCACGCGCGCCGAGTACGAGGCGATGGTGACGCGCGGGCTGGAATACATCCGGGCGGGTGACATTTTCCAGTTCGTGCCCTCGCAACGCTTTCAGACGCCGTACGAAAACGATCCGCTTTCTCTTTACCGGGCGCTGCGGTTCATCAACCCGTCGCCGTACATGTTCCTCTTCCGCTTCGGGAACCGGTTTTCGCTGGTGGGCAGTTCGCCGGAAGTCCATGTCCGGGCAAACGCGGGCAAGGTCGAGATCCGGCCCATCGCCGGCACCCGCAAGCGCGGTGCCACTCCCGAACTGGATCGCCAGGAGCTGGAATCCCTGGTGGCCGATCCGAAGGAGCGCGCGGAGCATTTGATGCTGGTCGATCTGGCGCGCAATGATCTCGGCCGCATCGCCGAGTACGCCAGCGTGCGCGTGACGGACTTTATGACGGTCGAGAAATACAGCCACGTGATGCACCTGGTCTCCAATATCGTGGGCAGGTTGCGCGCGGACCGGACGGCCTTCGACGTCATGCGCGCCACGTTTCCGGCGGGCACGGTGAGCGGTTCGCCGAAGGTGCGAGCCATGCAAATCATCAACGCGCTCGAGAAGAGCAAGCGCAACTGTTACGCCGGGGCGGTGGCATACTTTGGCTTTGACGGCAATCTCGACAGCGCGATCACGTTGCGGTCGGTGGTTTTGCGCGATGGGCAGGCGTACGTGCAGGCGGGCGCGGGCGTGGTGGCGGACTCGACGCCGGCGGCGGAGTACGAGGAGACGGTCAACAAGGCGCTCGGGATGATCCGCGCCATTGAGTTTGCGCGCACGCTCGGTGAGATGTGAAACCTTCGCTTCGTTTATAAGGCCATGCTCTTCGTCCTGGATAACTACGATTCATTCACCTACAACCTCGTCCAGTATTTCGGCGAGTTGGGAGCCGAGCCCGTGGTGCGCCGCAACGACGAGATCACGGTGGCGGAAATCGCCGCCCTGGCGCCTACCCGCATTTGTATCTCTCCGGGGCCGGGAACCCCGGGGGACGCTGGGGTGAGCAACGCGATCATTCGCGAACTCGGCCCCAGCATTCCCATCCTGGGAGTGTGCTTGGGCCACCAGTGTATCGGTGAGGTCTTCGGCGGGGAAGTCGTTCGGGCGGAGCGGCTAATGCATGGGAAGACCTCGCCCATTCTGCATTGCAACGATGGTGTTTTCGCGGGGTTGCCGAATCCGTTTGAGGCGACGCGTTATCACTCGCTGCTGGTGCGCCGCGAGAGCGTCCCGGCCTGCCTGGAGATCAACGCCGAAACGGCCGAAGGCGAGATCATGGGGTTGCGCCACCGCGAGTACCCGATCCACGGCGTCCAGTTCCATCCCGAGAGCATCCTGACGATGGAAGGCAAGAATTTGCTGGTGAATTTCTTGCGCCTGTCCGCGTGATCCACCCCAAGGTAGGGATGGGTCTCCGACCCGGTCCCTGGCTGTCTGGGAAGCGTGCCCATGTATGCCGCGCGGCCCGCCTCCAGGTACGTCTGGCAGACAGCAATGAACCGGCTCGGAGAGCCACCTACCGCGAAGCGGTTCCAATAATAAAGGT
>CAXUFU010000376.1:0-3507 GCA_964250275.1 uncultured Chthoniobacterales bacterium
ATGAGGTCCAGCTTTTTGGCCTGCAACGGACGGCGGAACTGTTGCTCGATCATCCCGACGTGCAGCGCGTGTTTTGGTATAGCTTGCTCGACTTGCCCGGCACCTGGGAAGCGACGACCCGGCACAAGGAAAGCGAGGGCAGCAGTTACTATCGGCACTTTTACATGGGCCTGATCCGGGCCAACGGTACGCCGAAGATGTCGATCAAGGCGTTTGATCCGCGCTTCGGCATTTGCCAGTGGTTTCATTTTGAGGATCATCGCCTGGAGCTGGCGATCGACTGGATGCGGCGCATCGGGGTGCGGAAGTTACGCACGGGCATCAGTTGGGCCGATTGGCATCGGCCGAACGCGGTGGCGTGGTTCGACCGGCAGATGAGCGCGCTGGAGGAGTTCGAGACGACGGTGACGCTATGTTTCACGCCGCCGTCACGGGGCAGGGTGGAGCATTACACGAGTCCGCCGCTCGATCCGGCGGAGTTCGCGCATTTCTCCGCCGAGGTGGTGCACCGCTACGTGCGCTAGCACTCCAAAAAAAGGTAGGGATGGATCTCCGATCCGGTCCCTTGCTGTCTGGCTGGCGGTCGGTAGGATGGGTCGCGCCCCAGGCAAGCGGCTGTCTGGCGGCCTGTGGAGAGTTTGAGACGCACGGTGCGAACAGCCCGGTTCCCAGACAGCAAGGGACCGGATCGGGAGATCCATCCCTACCTTTTTTTTACAACCGCTCAACGGGCCGCGAGCGCCCCGGCGGGCGCCTCGGCCGGGCGGGCGACGATGATGCCGATGTCGTCGCGCTTGGAATCGAGATAGGCCGAGAGGCGTTCGTCGAGCACCACGCGCCGCTGCAGCGAGGAGGCGTGCAGGAAGTGCAACACACCGTCGCGCGTGCGGCAGGCCAGGCCCACGTGGGAGGTGTAGCCACCCGTGTCCCGGCTCGTGACCGCGATGATGTCTCCGTCCTGCAAATAGCGTTCGATGCCCGGGACGCGTTGTTTGGGGATATGGTAGACCGGCAGGTCGGAAACCCGTTCCTGGATCCGCGCCATGCCGGCCAGCAAGCTGGGATCGTTGCGCAGGTAGCGGTAGTGCCGCCACATGACGGTCATCTCGCGGATGTCACGGTGGCTCATCCGCTCGGCGCCGGGTAATTGCGGCGTGATGTTGGTGAGCAACCCGCGCTTCTGGTTATCGTAAAACAGATCCTCCAGGAAGTGGAGCCGGGAGAGGTATTCACCGGTGCAAACGCCGTTGCGGTAGCGGTCCAGCTCGATCAACGCGAGCAAGTCCGCCGGTTCGTACGGAGGCGCTTTGGCGTGCAGCATGCGGGCGAACCCGAGCGAAATCTCAAAAAAGGTCCAGCAGTCCAGGCCGTAGAAATTGGCGGAAGGCGATTCGACCCGGTCATCGATTTCCAGGGTGTAGCCCGCGTAAGGCGTGCCGGCCAGCGCCAGGCCCACTTTAACGGTCCGTTCACCCAAGGGCAGTGCCCGCCAGTTCTCGCGTGCCGCCAGCGCGACCAGCCGGTCGAACGTTGCCTGGCCCCGGAAAACGGTCTCCATCGGCAGGTTGATCGAGGCGAGCGCAGCGCCTGGCGCACCGCCGAGGGCGGTGAGCAGGGCTAACGTCAAGGCAGAAAGCCGGCGCCAGCGCGCCAAAAACAGACGGAAAAAAGGGAGCATCGGATGAGCTTTCGCGGGGCGCAGGCCAGATAGATTCGTGGAGTTGGCCAAGCTCGCAAATGGAAGTTAAGGGCGCCGGCTTTGCGGCGGACAAGGACCGCTGAGTGAGCATGGTTCGTGCGCACTCGGGGCGGATTGCACAGGAACGTCCAAATGGCTGTAAATACCCGGGCCTGTCCAGTTTCGAGCGAGTGGCAGCCGGAAATCACAGCGAAAAAAGGCCGCCCCAAAGAAATTGTGAACTCGCACGAAATAAAGATTGTTTCCAAGCGCGGCTGGTTTTTAATCCACTGGCTTATGGCAACTACCAAAAAGACCACCAAGTCCGAGCCGAAGAAAACGAACGCTGCTTTTCTCAAGCCTGTCACCCCAGATGAAAAACTCGCCGCCGTTGTTGGTGCGCATCCGCTGCCCCGCACGGAATTGACGAGCAAACTCTGGGCTTACATCAAAGAACACAAGCTGCAAGATCCCAAGAAGAAGACCATGATCAACGCCGACGACAAGCTCAAGGCGGTCTTCGACGGCAAAGCGCAAGTGACCATGTTCGAGATGAACAAGCTGGTCTCCGGCCACGTTAAATAGTTACGACTGCTTCGGGAAGTCAGCCATAGCTTCCCTCAAAAGTGTTGCTCTCATCTTACTTCCCGGTTTCGGCCGTCTTACCGGAGGCCGTGGTTTAGCGGTGGGCGGTTTGGCAAGTCAGCAGCCAATACCGCCGCCAAAACGCTTGTAGACTTACTCTTTTCCCCCCGCGCGTGGAACCTGCAAGCGCTCCGCGCACCGATGGTAGCGTTCGCGGCGCGTGGCGGTTGCTTTTCACGGATGCCGGAGCCTTGGTGGCTCTCTGCTCACTGGCGCTCGGGATTGGGCTGGTGGGCAACGCGTCGCGCCGGGATCCGATCCCACTACGGTACGTCTCGGCGCAGGTGCGGCTGCAAACGGCGCTGGCGAGCTTATCCGCCGACGGGTCGACCGGCCGGCCGGTCGCGCAGATCAGCCTGGAGGCGTTCAAACAAATCGTCGCGGGTCGGAACGCGCTGATCCTCGATGCGCGCCCGGACGTTTTCTATCACGCCGGGCACGTGCCGGGGGCTTTGAACCTGGCGCGGGAGTCGTTCGGTACGGACTACGCGCGTTTGCGTCCCCGGCTCGAAGCGGCCCGGGAAAGGAAAGTCGTGGTTTATTGTGCGGACCCGGACTGTCCCGATAGCGGACTGGTTGCGTCCGCGCTGGAACAGCTTGGCTTTCGGCAGGTGATGGATTTTCTGCCTGGCTGGGAGGGTTGGACGGCGGCCGGACTGCCCGAGGAAAAACAAACGCCGCCGTGACGCCTGCGCCGCCGGTATCCCGATGGCGGCGGCTGCTGCCGCTGCTCGCGCTGCGCCTGGCGTTGGCTGGCGTTTTCCTCTTCGCGGGTGGCGTCAAACTTGGGTCTCCGCGCGTTTTTGCTGACGGCATTGCCGCTTACCAGATTCTGCCCGAGGCGTGGGTTAACGTGTTTGCCCTGGCGCTGCCCCCCTTCGAGATTCTGCTCGGCGTCTGGCTGCTCAGCGGCTGGCGGACGCGTTCGGCGGCGTTTTGCGCCACGTGGACGCTGCTGGTTTTCTGCGGCGCGATCGCCTCGGCCCGGCTGCGGGGGCTACGGATTGATTGCGCGTGTTTCGGGAGTGCCCCTCTCGTGGGCAGGTTGACCGATGAACCGCTGGCGCTGGTCCGCGACGGCGTGCTGACCGCCGCCGCTTCTGTCCTCTACGCGACCCTTTGGCGAAGGCAGTGGTAAGTTCCCACTGTAGGACGGGCGCTTCGCCTGCCGGGTGGTGCGTGGC
>CAXUFU010000377.1:0-3505 GCA_964250275.1 uncultured Chthoniobacterales bacterium
CGCGCAGCCCGTGGCCGTTCACGGTCTAAGGCAAAAGCACGGCCAGCGTCGTCACCGGCCAAACCAACATGATCTGCCAGAAACTCACCGGGATCTGCAACGCCTGACAGAATTGAAAGCAGCTCGCCAAGGCCAGTAGATGGACCATGATCGCCAGCAACAACGCTCCGCCGAGCGCCGGGCCCGGCTGAAACCCGGTGCGGAAGGTCACCATCAAAGCGCGGATTCTGGCTGCCCAAACAGTAACCCATGCGCGACCGAATACCCAGAGCAGGGCAACCAAGGCAGCCAGCATAAGGGCAAGCGTAGCTGCACAGGTGGCGATGATGAAACCACGGGGGCCGATTCCGGTGGAATTGCCGGCGAGGATGGCGCGCCCGAGTTGATGATCGCCAAAAACGAGCGCGCCGCCGGCGAGCAGCCCCAGCGCCAGCAGCGCGACCAATCGATCCGCCAAGAGCGCGGCGAAGCCGCCGGTCTTGCGTGCAGGCGCAAGCCGGCAGAGACGGAGGAACTTCACCGCGTCGCCGCCGGTGCTGCCTGGCAGAAAGGTATTAAAAAACTGCCCCAACCATGTCAGGGCCAAGACGACGGGATAAGGCAAAACAATCTGCCACAGGCCCAAAAGCAGTCGCGTGCGCGCGGCGATCAGCAGCGGACACACCGCGAGCAGGAGCGCCCCGAGCACGAGCGGCCCCTGGTGTACGCCGCGCAAAAGCGACGTGAGTTCTTTCCAGTGCACCCGGCTCAGCAGCAGCGTGAACAGGCCGGCCGAGAGCAGCGCGCGCAAGGCAAACCAGCGCCACGTGCGTTTCATGCTGCTTTTTGTCGAGCCGGCCGCGTCCGCGCAAAGGTCGATGACGCGCGCCGATGGTGCCGGGCTGGCCGCGGCATGGCCACCACGTCTTCACCTGCGTCTAGGATGGCACGAGGGAGATCGAAATTCAGCCGTTCTGCTTCGACCACCAGCGGCCGTTTGAGCACCTGCGTATGGATCGCGCCGATGTACTCGCCCAAGATGCCGATGAAGAACAACTGCACCGAGCAGAAAAGGAATAGACCGATCACGACCGGCGCCATACCCATCGGGAAGTTGTACCAGAACATGAGCTTGAAGATGAGGTAGACGCAGGCCACCAATAAACTGCAAAAGGCAAGGGCGAACCCCAGCATCGTGGCCAGCCGCAACGGCACCTTGGAGTGGTTGGTTAACCCCAACATGGCGATGTCGTAAAGCGTGTAGAAATTGTTCTTGGTCAACCCGCGCGTGCGGACCGGCTGGCGATAGCTAATCCGCGCCGTCGGCAAGCCGAACTCGGAGATCAAGCCGCGAAAATACGGGTAAGGATCGTCTAGTTCCCGGCACAAGCTGATCAGGCGCTGATCGTAGAGGCCAAACCCGGTGCAGTTTTGAATGATCTCCACGTCCGCCAGCTTGTGCACGAGCTTGTAGTAGCAGCGGCGAATCAAGAAAAACGCCGGTGACTCTTCACTCGATTCTTTGACGCCCACGACGGCTTTGTACCCCTCTTCCCATTTCGCCAGGAATTGCGGAATCAGCTCCGGCGGATCCTGGAGATCGGACACCAGCGAGATGACGGCGTCGCCCCGCGCGAGGGTCAGCGCGTGGTAGGGGGAGCGGATGTGGCCGAAGTTGCGCGCGTTGAAGATGACCTTCACGCCTGGATCCGCCGCGGCCAGGGCGCGCAAACGTTCGCCGGTGCCGTCCGTCGAGGCATTGTCGATGAGGATCATTTCCCAGCGATACTGGGGCAGCTTGGCAAAGACCGCGCGTACCCGTTGGTACAACTCGTCGACGTTATCCTCTTCGTTGAAACACCCCGCGACGACGCTAATGAGCTTCTTCATACTGAGTGCAATCGGATGGATAAAACGTGTTTGCCCGGAGTTTTCGTTTCGCGGGCAGGGTGGGCTTCTCGCCTGAGACCATCCGTTCGACCGGAATGCCGCCCGATTGCAGACGCGCCGGGCAAGGTGCCCGCCGCGACGGGCGGAACGTCCGCCCCACCCGGGAGAGAGAAGACGCGGTCCATGTTAGAAACCACGCTGATAGATGAACCTCTTGAGGTTTTCATCGTGCGCGTAGGGGCAGTCGATGCACTCGATGCGCACCGGTGCATCGGCCTTCACCTCTTCGAGCAGGACTTGGCCGCGCATGACTTCGCGGCAGGAAATTTGGCCGGCTTGGAGGGGAATGGCGAGGTAAAGATCTTCGTCTTTGAGCACGTGACCCTTGGGCAGATCATGGCGCGCATACACGCCGCGGATCAAGCTATCGAGATACTTGTTTTCCGGTTCGGGACAATGCCGCTTGGCGGTGCCGGGGCCGCCGCACATTTCCTGCGCCAGATGGAAGGCGCGGAACCAGGCGTCGATCTGGTGCGGTCGCGAGCAGTAGGAGGAAACCGGCGCGCCGCCTTCGTCGATATCGATGTGGCGCTCGAAGGTGCGCGCGCCTTTGGCGTAAGCGATCAGGATACTGGCGGTCCAGTCCTGGTGCTCGTGCGTGGAGAAGCCGATCGTGTTTTCGGGATAACGATTCTTCAGAAAATCGATTTGGTTCATCTCCAGATCCCGATGCTCGCTGGGGTAGATCGAAACACAATGATTGAGGGCCAAGGGGATGTTGCGGTTGGCGAAAAACGTCACCAGATCGTCGATGTCCTTGAGCGACGAACCGCCGGTCGAGGCGATGACCGGCTTCTTCAAGGTGGCAATTTTCTCGATCAGGAACCAATCGTTGATGTCCGAGCTGGCGAGCTTGATGATGGGTACGTCAAAGAGGTGGCACATGTCGACCGAGGCCTCGTCGAACGGGGTAGCCATGGGGATGCAGCCGGCGTCCTTGATGGCGCGCAGGAGCGTCCGGTAATCCGCGGTCGTCAACTCGGTGGCCAGCGTCTTCTTGATGTAGCGGATGTCGGTCCGCTGGCGCCAGTCGCGGTGGATGAAATTATCGACGTCGCGAAATTGCAGCTTGATGGCGGCGCGGACGTTGTTGAAGCGCACGACCTTCGAGAAATCGGAGACGATCTTCAGCCCGCGGTCGAGCCGGCCCCAATGATTATTGGCCATCTCGAGGACGAAGAGTTCATCGAAAGGATTGCGAATGATCATCGGTCGAGGGAGGTGGCGCGAGTGAGAAAACCAGTGGTCGCAGGTCGGCGAACGCGCCGATCCTGGCCGGTGTTTCTCCAGAGCTAAATCCATGCCCGGCTCCTGTGCCGTAGCCGTAGGCGGCCCAGACAAACGCAAAGCCGGCTGCGGTCGCGGCCTGGGCGTCATCGGCCGCGTCTCCCACCAGCAAGGTCGCGGCCGGCGCGAGGCCGCGGCGCTCCCGCAGGCTGACGGCGCCAGCCGCCTTGACGGCAAAAGGGTGTTCCGCGTCGTCCGGGCAGCCGATCTCCTCAAAGAGCGCGGTCCAGCCGTGCCGGTTGAGAATCATTTCCGCCTGGGCCTGCGGCTTGTTGGTCAAGAGGAAGAG
>CAXUFU010000378.1:0-3498 GCA_964250275.1 uncultured Chthoniobacterales bacterium
CGATCTGTTTGCGGAAGGGGCGCTCTCGACGGCGTTCATCTCCACCTTTTCCAAGAAATTCGAGCTCGAGGGGGACGCGTCCGCCTGGAAGCTCGCCAACAAAATGGCGACCCTGCTCGTTGTTTTCATGAGCGGGATCACGGTGCTGGGGATCCTCTTTTCCCCGCTTCTGATCGACGTGCTGGCGCCCGGTTTTCGCTCGGTGCCGGGCAAGTTCGAGCTGACCGTCTCACTGACGCGGATCATGTATCCGTTCATCCTGCTGGTCTCGCTTTCCGCGCTGGTGATGGGGATGCTCAACGCGAAGCATGTCTTTGGCGCGCCGGCCATGGCGTCCAGCTTTTTTAATCTCGGCTCCATCATCGGCGGCGTGGGACTCGGCTGGTGGCTGGACCCGCATTTCGGCCGGCGGGCGCTCTTTGGCATTGCCGTTGGCACGTTGATCGGCGGGCTCCTGCAATTGGCTTCCCAGCTTCCCGCGGTCTTCCGCGCCGGCTACCGGTTCCGGCCGGATTTTGGCTGGCGGGATGAAGGCGTGCGCACCATCCTGCGCCTGATGGGCCCGGCGGTGATCGCCGCCAGCGCGGTGCAAATCAACGTGGCCGTTAACGGCTGCTTCGCGAGCTTCCTCAAGAACGGCGCGGTCACCTGGCTCAACAATTCGTTCCGCCTCATGCAATTGCCGCTGGGCATCTTCGGCGTGGCGATCGCGACGGTGACGCTGCCGCTGGTAAGCAAGAGCGCCGCGCGCGGGGACAAGGCCGCCTTTCGCGCCACGCTGGCGCGCGCGTTGCGGCTGGCGTTTTTCCTGACGATTCCATCCGCCATCGGCCTCATCTGCCTGGGTGGCCCGATCATCTCGCTGATCTATCAGCATGGCCGCTACACCGCCTTCTCGGCTGAACAAACGGGCGCCACGCTGCAGTTTTACGCAGTCGGCCTCGTGGCGTACGCCGGCATTAAAGTGCTGGCACCGGCTTTCTACGCGCTCGACGCCCGCACCACGCCGATGAACTGCTCTTTTATCTCCATCGGCATCAACGTAGTGCTCAATGGCATCTTCACGGTTTGGCTGGGCTGGGGCTCCCGCGGTCTGGCGTTTTCCACGAGTCTAACGGCCATCGTAAATTTCGGCCTGTTGTACGTGCTGATGCGCCGTTTGACCGGCCAGCTCGGGACGCGACTCATGATTCCCACGCTCACCAAGCTGGCGGTGGCGGGCGCCGCCCTGGCGGCGGTGTGTTTGCTAGGGCGCTCCTACCTGCTGGCCGGTTTTTATCACTTCACGTTCGGCCATCGTTGCTGGAGTTTGCTCGCGACCATCGGGGCGGGGGGGCTGGTATTTTTTGCGGCCTGTTACGTCCTGCGCTTGAGCGAAATGCAGGAAGCGGTGCTGATTTTTTCGCGCAAGCTGCAGCGAGGCCGGGGCGTCGCCGGAACAAATTAGGAGCGCGGCGTAAACGGCCGCGAGAAGAAAGCCAAACGCCGCGCCGCGAAAGTACCTCACGGGACCCGCCCCCCGATGCGGCCCGGGAGGGCCAAGGCGCAAGCTTTGCCGCCGGCACTTAAGAGGCTGCTAAACGCAGCGTAAGAGTGGTCGTTTTCCATCGCTCCCTAGACGAGATGTCTCTTCGTTCGCGGTGAACCGTGCCCAAGATCGCTTACACGGTCTATACGCAGAACTACGTATTTTCGTCGCGGCGTAGATCCCAGCCAAAGGTAGGGATGGGTCTCCGACCCGGTCCCTGACTGTCAGGCAAGCGTGCCCTATGACGGTTCACTCCATGAACACGGCGCGCGTTCCCGGACTGTCCGGCACACGCGCCCTATGACGGGTCACTCCATGAACACGGCGCGCGTTCCCAGACTGTCCGGCACACGTGCCCTATGATGGGTCACCCCATGGACATGGCGCGCGTTCCCAGACAGTCAGGGACCGGGTCGGAGACCCATCCATACCTTTTTTTGGAACCGCTTCGCGGGGCGCTAGGCGGCTGGAGGATCGCCTTGCGCCAGGCGGCGTGCCGACGCAATGTAGCTGACAATCAACACCCAAAACGTCAGCGCTAAGGTAAAGAGCGGTGTTTGCAGCAATGGCGGCAAGAGGTAGATCAAAGTCACCAGCGGAATCCAGACGCCCCAATTAGCTAGCAGCGTCGGAAAGATGCGGGCAGCGTAAAAGGCCGGCGTAAAGAGATCGCCCAAACCGTGCAGCCGATAGCCACGTTCTTTCCATTCATAGGCCCAGGTCACCGCCGGGACGGCGTAGAGCGAAGTATAGACAAACTGATCGACCATTACCTTCGCCGCCACCGTAGTCCAACCCAGGCCTGACCCAAACCAGACGGTTTGCTGCCGGTAAAATAGATCAACCGTAAAGCCGGTGATGCCCCAAAACGTCATGGTGAAGCCCAGCTCGCGCACGTTGTGCAGCGTCAAGCGGCCGCGCTGGAAAAAGATGATCTGCAAAAGCTCCGGCACGATGCCGCCCGCTACCATGGCCGCGGCGATGCTAAAGCCGTATCCGCCTTGTTGCTTTGCCCGCGCCAGCCAGTCAAACCAGGGCCGCGACCAATGCGCCTGGTAGTAGGCCAGCACGAGCGCGGCCATGGCGGCCTGGACACAAAGCCCCGGCCAGAAATTTGCCCGCGCGGCTTGCAAGCCAATCAACCAGGGCAGCGGTGGCGCGGCAGCGTCGCCAGGAGAAAGAGTGGGCTCGGTTTGGTCCACGACTTAGTTAGGCAGGCAGAAAAACGCCCCCTCGCAATACGCAGTCGGGACGGCGTAGAGGCGGGACACGATGCGTGTCTGCAGCAAGGCAAATGTCTGCCGCTGAGGGCACTTCGTGCTGCTGGTCCCAGCAGGGGTGGTACAGGTCTGAAAGCCACCCGAAAATGGAGATTTTCTTTCGCTTGACGGGACCAGTGCCGGCAAGCAAAAACTGCACCGCCGCCTGCTCAAGGATGGCAGGAGGAAGTTCGAAGTTTACCACATGAAAAAAGCTAGTTTCCATTCGTTCACACTTACCATCGCTCTCATCGCCGGCGCAGTTGCCTGCCCCGCTCTTACCCGCGCCCAAAGCCTCGTCAACGGCAGCTTTGAAGACCCGGCCGAAGTACCGAACAGCATCACCGAAATCACCGCTACCGGCATTCCGGGCTGGACCGGCGATAGCATCGGTGGGGCAGCGCACGAGTATCTCATCAACGGCAACGTGCAGGATCTCTACGGAAACTACTTTGGCACCACTCCCTTCGGCCAACAGTATCTCGGCCTCAACGCGATCGCTGACCGGAGCTTCCAGTCCATTGAATCTCAAGCGGTTACCGGTTTTGTCCCGGGAGACAGCTATACCCTCACCGTTTACATCGCCAACCTCGATGGCGCGAAGGACCCTAACATCGGCGTCACCGCCTCGGATGGCACCGACGGCTCTGGCACGATCATGAATTTCCAAGAGTTTGAAGCGCCGGTCAGTACCGGTCCGTACGGCAGCGG
>CAXUFU010000379.1:0-3484 GCA_964250275.1 uncultured Chthoniobacterales bacterium
CATCGGATTCGACAACGCGTTTGTTTTCCGCTACTCGCCGCGGACCGGCACCCCGGCGGCGGCGCTGCCGGCGCAGGTCGACGAAGCGTGCAAGGAAGCGCGCAACCAGGATTTGCTCGAGGTGATCAATGCGCATGCCCGCCGCAAACACGCGGAACTCGTCGGGCACGAGATGGAGATTCTGTGCGAAGGCCCGAGCAGGACCAATCCGCAACGCCTGAGCGGCCGCACGCGCGGGAACAAGATCGTGGTTTTCAACGGCGACCCGGATCTGGCCGGCCAGCTGCTGACGGTGCGCGTGGTCCACTCCAGCGGGTTTACTCTCTACGGGGATGATGAGCGGCCGGCGGCTCCCAGCCCGTTGGCGGCGTCCGGCGCGCGGCTGGTGGCCGTGGAAGCGGCCGGGGTCGCCCTCCAGTTATGAACTACGATATCAGTCTGAAAGCCGTCGGTGTTGTGGTCGGCCTTTGTTTGATTGCGGTGCACGCGGCGGCGTTCGCGGTGGGCCCGGAAATCCAGCGTTGGCTCCGGGGTTTCCCGCGCTCGTACAAAGCCGGGGCGATCCTGTTGACGATCGATTGGCTCTGGACGGAATGGCTCGCCTGGCAAATGGACTGGGGGGAGTTCTACTATCTGCAGAAGTGGATCCTGCTTTTGCTGCCCGTCTGCTTCTATCTGACGCTGCGGTTCGTCGACGACTACCTGGCCGTGCGCGCCCTGGGCATTTTGGCGCTGCTGGCGGCGGCGCCGTTGCTCGATGCCGCTTTTTTGCAGCCGCCGGCGAGCCGCTTATTTGTCGTCGTGCTGGCGTATCTTTGGGTGGTGCTGGGGATGCTTTGGGTCGGCCAACCGCATTTGTTGCGCGACCAGATCGGCTGGGTGCAACGCTCGGCCTGGCGCTGGCAAGTCGCAGCCGCCGGCGGGTTGGTTTACGGGGTGGCGCTGTTGATCTGTGCGTTCGCCTGGTACTGAGGGCGAAACCCGCTCCAAAAATAAGGTAGGGATGGCTCTCCTGAGCCGGTCCCTAATTGTCTGGTCACGGTGCCGGGACAAGGGTCGCGCCATCTGAACCAGACGTTCCCCAGACAGCCAGGGACCGGGTCGGAGACCCATCCCTACCTTTTTTTGGATGCCGCCGGACCGGCGGCTGCGCTACACTTTAGTCGCGCCATGACTCCCACCGCTCGCGAACTCCTGGAAAAACACTTCGGGTTCCGCGAGTTCCTCGACGCCCAGGAAGAGGTCATCTCCACCATCCTGGCGGGCCAGGATGCGCTCATCGTCATGCCGACCGGGGGCGGCAAATCGCTGTGCTACCAACTGCCCGCCCTGATGCTGGAAGGGGTCACGGTCGTGGTCAGCCCGTTGATCGCGCTGATGAAAGATCAGGTCGACGCCCTAGAGCGGCGCGGCATCTCCGCGGTGCTCATCAACAGCACGCTCTCGCCCGCCGAACAGCAGGCGCGCATCGCCCGGCTGGCGAGCGGCGAGTTCAAGCTCGTCTACATCGCCCCGGAGCGCTTCCGCAGCCGCAGTTTCCTGGACGCGCTGGGGCGCACTTCCATCTCGCTTTTCGCCATCGACGAAGCCCACTGCATCTCGCAATGGGGCCACGATTTCCGGCCGGATTATTTCCGGCTCGGCGAAGTGCTCGAGCGGCTCGGGCGCCCGCAGGTGGCGGCGTTTACCGCGACCGCCACGCCCGAGGTGCGGCGCGATATCCTCACCCAGCTCCGGCTGGAGGAACCACGCGAATTTGTGGCCGGCTTTGCACGGCCGAACCTGCGCTTGAGCATCCATCACGTCGAAAAAGAAGCGGCCAAATACGAGCGCCTGCGCGCCCTGATCCAGGAGCACAAAACCGGCATCATTTACTGTGCGACCCGCAAGCGGGTAGAAGCCGTGCAGGCCATGCTGGCCGGCTGGCGCGTCAAGGCCGTCTCTTACCACGGCGGCTTGAGCGACACGGAACGCGAACTCGCCCAGAACGAGTTTATCAGCCGCCGGTACGATGTCGCCGTGGCCACGAACGCGTTCGGCATGGGCATCGACAAGCCGGACATCCGGTTTGTCGTGCACCTGGATCTGCCCGGCAGCGTCGAAGCCTATTACCAGGAAGCGGGCCGCGCCGGGCGCGACGGCGAGCCGGCCGTCTGCGAGTTGTATTTCAACTACGCCGACACGCGCGTGCAGGAGTTTTTTATCGAAGGCAGCAACCCGAGCCGCCAGACGATCCAGGATGTTTACGACGTGTTGCGCGGCGCGGCCGACGCGCACGGGGACGTGGCGCTGCCCATCCGCGAAGTGGCCGAGCGGCTCGGGGGCAAGGACGCCGGCATTAACGACATGGCGGTCGGCGCGGCGATGAGCCTGTTGCACCGCGCGGATTACATCGAGCGGGTCGATCTGCCGGGCCAACGCACGCGCGGCACGCGCCTCCTCAAGCCGGAGCTCAAGGCCGCGCAGATCGTGCTGGATTGGAAAGCGCTCGCGGAAAAGGAGCGGCGGGATCGCGCCAAGCTCAAGACCATGGTCGAACTGGTCTACGCGCGCACCTGCCGCCAGGAAAACATCCTGCGCTACTTCGGCGAGCTGGAGCCGGAGCGTTGCGGCATTTGCGATATCTGCGCGGATCACGCGGGCAGCGGACGGCGGCCCGGCACCGAGGAAGAAGTGACCATGCTGCGCAAAGCCTTGAGCGGAGTGGCGCGCATGAGCCAGCGGCGGCCTGAGGGCTGGCAGGGGCGCTTCGGCAAAGGGCGCATCGTGCAGGCGCTGCTCGGCAGCCGGACGCGCGCGGTGCTCGATGCCCGGCTCGACGAGCTGTCCACTTATGGGTTGCTGCGGGAGCAAGGCGTCAGTTACGTCAACGAATTGTTTCGCGAGATGCAGAACGCCGGCTTGCTCCTGCAAACGCGGGCGACGGGTTCGGACGGCAAAGATTATCAACTGATCACGCTGACCGCGCTGGGCGACCAAGTCATGCGCGAGCAAGCAGCGTGTCAGCTCTCGTGGCCGGAATTTGCCGGCGAGGCCGGCGGTCAGCCGAGCCTGGGCCGGACGCGGCGTCCCTCCGCGGGCGCGGGTCTCATCCCGAACCATTTGGACGATGCGTCCATCGATCCCGCCCTGCTCAACGCCCTGAAGAAAAAGCGCGAAGAACTGGCGCGCGCCGAGGGCGACGTGCCGCGCTACCTGATTTTTCCGGACGAAACGCTGCGGGCGTTCGCGCGGTTGCGGCCGAAGGACGAGGCGTCGGGCCGGCGCATTCGCGGGGTCGGGGAAATGAAGGCAGAACGGTTTTTGCCGGCGTTTTTGGAAGCGATCCGGGAGTACGAAGCGGCCTTGGCCGCGGACTAAAGGTAGGATGGGCTCTCCGAGCCGGTCCCTTGCTGTCCGGCAGACGTCCCCCAAAATTGGGTCGCGCCATTTCCGCTGTAGTTGCCAAAACAAATGAGAGTCGCTCGGTCAAGCGATCTCTACC
>CAXUFU010000380.1:0-3481 GCA_964250275.1 uncultured Chthoniobacterales bacterium
AGCGCCAGGTGCACCGGCGCCGACGGCGGCACGTCGTTTTGTAGCCCATCGGTTAGCGACGCGCCGATCCAAACGAAGGCACCGACGGCCAGGCAGGCGCCAAGTCCCGCCAGCACGCCCAACGGCAGCAGGTCCGTTTCCTTGGCCCGGTCCCCTCGCAGCGACGTGTCTATTTCGGCCGTGCCGACCGCACCCAACATGGCGGCTGCCAGGATAAAGTACGCCCGGAACATGGCCGGATGCCGGAAAAACCGGGTCGGCGGCACCCAATCGTAGAGCCACGCGCGCAACGGCAGCGTTGTGCCCATGGCCACTCCCAGGCAGAGCAAGCCCGCGCCCAAGATGACCCAAAGCCGCCAGCCGGGCCGCCGCCAGAGCGCAAACGCCGCCAGCACCGGCATCCCGGCGCCGCCATAGATCGGTCGCATGGAAACGTCGAACTGCGCCCAGCCGGGCAGTGCATCCCGGTACGACACGAAGACGGGCGTCAACCATGCGGTCAGCCAGCTCCAGCCGTACCCTTGGCTCAAGACGATCTCCCGTGGCAGCGGCAACGTGCGATGGCTGTAGCCCGCCACTTCGTGCCGGAAACCTCCGTAAGTCGGCGCCAGCACCGCGCCGCCCACCAGCGCCAGCACCCCCAGCGTCTGGACGTAAGTGCGCCAGCCCTGCCAACGCGCGTCTCCAGCCTTGCCCACGGGCAGAAACGCCGGCGCTACCAGGGCGAGAAACAGGAGGGCGGGAAGATGCACCGCCGGATTGCCGGCCAAACCCGCCAGACCCCAGAGCGCCCCGGCCTCCGCCGCCGGCCACAGCCGGCCCGTGCTCATCGCCGCGCGCACCCGCCAGACGATCCACGGCACGAACGAATAGCTGTAGATGGCGCTGAGATGGACGGCTTGGCCGATGTAAAAGCCGCTGAAAACAAAGCCGAGCGCCGTGACCAAGCTGCCCCAGGCCGGCGCACCCAGCGCCCGCGCCAGCACGTACATGCCCAGGCCGCCGAAAAGCCAGAGAGCCAACCAGTAAACGTGGAAAGACGCGGGGCCGGCGCCCCCAACGAAGGCAAAGCCCAGGGTAACGGGTGAAAACGCCCCGAGCTGTGGCTCGAAACCGTCGGGCGAACCGCCGTTGCTAAACGGATTCCAGAGCAGGAGATGCCCGCCGCGCGCGAGGCTGGCCAGGTGATGATAAAAGGGCGCGAAAAACGTCGCGCCGTCGCAGCGCTCGGAGACGCGGTTGGTCAGGAGCGGCCAATTGGCCGCCAGGAAAATGCCCGCGAGCAGCGTCAACATGCCGCGGTCGTTCCGCGGGCTGAAGAAGCGACCCGTGCGCTGCATCGAGATCGGCATGTGACCACCGCACATGAGCAGGTGGTGTACCTGTCCGGCGTGGTCCGGCGTCGGCCCGCCGCCCGCAACCGACCCTGGCGGGTTTAGTTTCCCTCGAGCAGCGCTTCCAGTTCGATGACCCGGCGCTCGAAAAGCGCCAGGGCCGCTTCCACCGGCGCGGGATCGGCCAGATCGACGCCGGCGGCGGCCAGCGTTTCCAGCGGATAATTCACTCCGCCCGAGCGCAGGAACCCCAGGTAAGCCGCCAGATCTGCCGGGCCGCCGGCCAAAACCTTCTGCGCCAGCGCCACCGCGGCGGAGATGCCGGTCGCGTACTTGTAGACGTAGAACGCGTTGTAAAAATGCGGGATGCGCAGGCACTCCAGATCCAGTTCCGCATCGAGGGCGAACCGCGGCCCGAAGTACGTCTCGAGCAAGCCGCGGTAAGCAGCGCCAAAGCTTTCCAGCGTCAGCGCCTCGCCCGCTTCTTCCCTGGCGTGAATGATCTTCTCGAACTCGGCGAACATCGTCTGCCGGTACAACGTGCCGCGCAGATCGTCGATCTGCCGGTTCAACAAGTACGCGCGCATGTTCGGATCGTCGGTTTTTTCGAGCAGATAATGCGTCAGAAGCTCTTCGTTGAAGGTGGAGGCGACCTCGGCCAGGAAAATGGGATAATCGTAGTCCTGGAAAGTCTGGCTGCGCTGCGCATACCAGGTGTGCATGGAGTGGCCCGCCTCGTGCGCCAGCGTGTAGACGTCGGCAAACACGTCCGGCTTGTAGTTCATCAGGATGTACGGCGGATTGCCGTAGCTGCCGGCGGAAAAGGCGCCGCTGCGTTTGCCCTTGGTCTCGTAGCGATCGCACCAACGCCCGCGGCGCAGACCTTCCTCCAGCGTGCCGACATATTCCGGCCCTAGCGGCGCCAACGCCGCGACGACCTGATCGATGGCAGTCTCAAAAGGCGTGTTGACCTGGATGCCGCCAACCATCGGCACGTAGGTGTCGTAATGGTGGATCTCCTCGAGTCCCAGCACCCGACGCCGCAGTTCGTAGTAACGCGCCAGGGGAGCGAGGTGCGCGCGCACCGAGCCGATCAAGTTATCGTAGATCACCGGCGCAATCCGGTCCGAGAACAGCGCGGCTTCCAGAGCCGAGGGGTAATGCCGCGCCCGCGCCTGGAAAACGTCCGTCTTGACCGAGCTCGCCAGGGCGGAGGCGAGGGTGAATTTGTGGTCGGTGAACTCGCGGTAGAACTGGTGGAAAGCGGCTTTGCGCACGCCCGCGTCCTTTTTGTAGAGGAAGGAGGAAAACGAGCTTTGCGTGAGTTCCACCTCATGCCCGTTCTCATCCCGCACGACGCCAAAGCGCATGTCGACGTTGGTCAACTGCGCGAACGTCTCGCGATGGCCCGCCAGCGCGGCCGCACCCAGGGCCAGCAAGCGTTCCTCGGGTTCGGACAGGATGTGCGGCTTGAACCGGCGCAATTTTTCCAGGCGCACGCGCCACTCGTTCATGGCGGGATCGGCCAGCATGGCGACAAACCGATCGTCGGGAATGGCCTGGATTTCCGGCGCGAAAAAGGCGGCCGCTTCGTCGATGCGGGTGAGCAGGTTTTGCAGTTCGCTCTGGCGCGCGAGATACTGGGGATCGCTGCCGTCTTCAGAAACCTGCAGCATGGCGTAGGTGCCCAGACGCTCGATCTGTTGGCTGAGTTCGCTCTCGAAGATGAGACCAGCGACGACATCCTGAGGCGAGTGTCCGAGCCGGCCCTTGAAATCGAGCAGCCGCGGATAACTCGCGCGCAACGCTTCCAGCGCGGCTTGCCAAGCTGCCACGTCCGGATAAAGCGCGGCAAGGTTCCAGGTGTCGGCGACCGGGATCTCGGCCCGGGTAGGCACCGCGGCGGGGCCGGAGGCGGCGTCGCCGGAGTCTTCTTTGTGGCGGGGGGGAGAAAGTCGAGAGAAGGAAGTCAGGGCAGGAGCGGCTCTGGGGCGCGGAGCGAACCTACGGCTGCCGGGGACGAACGCCAAGCATCAAGCTTAAGGCGCAGTTGGTGCGGCGCTCCAGACGGGCATGATCCGGCTGTAGCGGGGGGTCAACACCCCCCGGCGGGGCAAAGGGCGCGGAACCGCCAACGCCGGGGGGGG
>CAXUFU010000381.1:0-3207 GCA_964250275.1 uncultured Chthoniobacterales bacterium
TGGGATGGGTCTCAAGACCGATCCCTTCAAAGAGCATCCGCGTTGCGCTCCGGCGGCGATTGTGTTGCACGCACCGCACCTTATGAGCAAAGCCGCCGATTTTCTCCTCGATACCTTTTCCCTGCGCCGCCCGCTCAACCTGCTCAAGGAGACCGCGAGCCAATGGTCGGAAGACAAAGCGCCCCAGCTCGGCGCGGCGCTGGCCTACTACACGGTGTTCTCACTCGCGCCGCTGCTTCTGCTGCTGATGTCGATCTTCAGCCTCTGGGTGCACGATAAAAAAAGCGTGCAGACGACGGGCGGCAGCAGCGCGGCCGTTGTCGGCGACATCGTTGAGACGACGGCGAAAAAGAAACAAAGCGGTGTGCTGGCCACGATCGCCGGGGTGGTCATCGCGCTGTTTGGCGCGAGCGGCGTCTTCGGCCAATTGCAGGACTCGCTCAACACCATCTGGGGGGTAAAGGCCAAGCCGGGGCTCGGGATCATGGGCTATCTCCAGGCGCGGTTCGTCTCGTTTGCGATGGTGGGCGGCGTTTGTTTCATGCTGCTGGTTTCGCTCTCGGTCAGCGTGGGGATCAAAGGCGTGAGCGGCCCGCTCAACCATGCTGTGCCTGGCGCGACCGTGCTTTCGACGATCCTCAGCATCGTGCTCAACCTGGTCGTGATTACGGCGCTGTTTGCCATGATCTTCAAGTTCCTGCCCGACGCCAAGATCGCCTGGAGCGACGTGTGGATCGGCGCAGGGCTGACGACGGTGCTTTTCATCATCGGCAAATGGGCCTTGGGGCTGTACCTGGGCAGCGGCAGCGCCGGCTCGGCTTACGGCGCGGTGGGTTCGCTGATCACGACGCTGGTCTGGGTGTATTACTCGGCGCAGATCATGTTGTTCGGCGCGGAGTTTACGCAGGTGTACGCCAATGAATTTGGCTCGCACATCGAGCCCGTGCCGCACGCGGTGCGGGTAGAGAAAAAGACGGTTGAGCTGCCGCCGGATGCTTCGTCACCAAGGTAGGGATGGCTCTCCCGAGCCGGTCCCTTTTTGTCAGGGAGCGTGCCGTTGAAAATTGCGCGTCCCGAGTCTCCGCAGGCTTGCCGGACAGTCAGGGACCGGGTCGGAGACCCATCCCTACCTTTTTTTGGATGGCTTTTGCTGGGCAAAAGCCTTCATTCTGAGCCGACGCATGAACTTACAAACCCTGCACGCTGCCCGCTGGGCTTGTCTCACGCTGACCCTGGCGTGCCTTTCTCTCTGCCGCCCGGTCCGCGCGCAAACGCCACCCTCGCCGGCCCCTCCCGCCAAGCCCGGGCCGGAATGCATCGCGGTGTTATCTTCTTTTCCGGAAGAACTCGCCGCGATCGAGAAAGTGCTCGTACCGGACGCCGCCAAGCTACAAACCACCCACCTCAACGGCCTGAACTTCGACGCCGCGGAGATCGATGGCCGCCGCTACCTGTTCTTTGTCACTGGCATGAGCCTCGTCAATGCCGCCATGAACACGCAGCTCGCGCTCGATCATTTCAATGTCAGCGCGGTGTATTTCACCGGCATCGCCGGCGGCATCGATCCCGCCTTTAGCCCGGGCGATGTCGTCGTGCCGGCGCACTGGTCTTACCACTCGGAGGCGGCCTACTTCAACGAAACCGCGCCTGGCCAGTTCGCACTCGCCGGCTACTTCCACCAGAAGTATGCGAACTTCGGCATGATTTTTCCCGATGAAGTGACCGTCAAGCGCGAGGGCCTGCCGGATTGGACGCAAGTGCCGTTTTTCCCCCCGGCCGAAAAACTCCTGGCGGCCCCCATCAACGCCGGCGACGCCATGCCGCCCCTGAAACTCGGCGACCGGGTTTGCAAGGTCGCCTGCGGCGGCAACGGCGTATCCGGCACGGTTTTCTGCGACAACGCCGAGTACCGGAAATGGATTTTCACGGTCTGGAAGGCCGAATGCGTGGACATGGAATCCACGGCCATCGCGCAAGTCTGTTGGGAGAATCGCGTGCCGTGTTTACTGGTCCGCGGCTTGAGCGATCTCGCCGGCGGCCAGGCGGGCGCCAACGAGGAGGAAGTGTACCTCAAAGCCGCCGCCGATCACTCTGCGGCGGTGTTGGAAACGATCCTGCGCAGCGCGCCCCCGCCGGCGGCGCCTTGAGACTGGAAATGGGAGCGTCGTTGCATTGGTCGTGAGCACGCCACAGGTCACGCTTTGTTTCATCGAGCGCGCGGGACAAGTGCTGCTCATCCGCAAGTTGCGCGGTGTCGGTGCGGGTAAAATCAACGGCCCCGGCGGCAAGGTGGAGGAGGGGGAGACGCCTCTGGCGGCGGCGATCCGCGAGACGCAGGAGGAGATCGGCGTCACGCCGGTGGCGCCGGAGCTGCGGGGCGAATTGTCTTTTGTTTTTCGCGGCGGTCCGACGTGGCAGTGCCTGGTTTTCCTGGCGCACGATTTCATCGGCACGCCGGTGCGGACCGCGGAAGCGGAGCCGCACTGGTTTCCGGCGGATGCCCTGCCGTTTAGCGAGATGTGGGCGGATGATCAGTATTGGCTGCCGCTCCTGCTCGCCGGCGAACGTTTTCACGGGGCCGTGGAAGTCGATGGCGAGACGGTGGTGGCCCATCACATCGAGCGCCACGCGGCCTAACGGTTGTATCCAGACTACTCCGGCTGTCGCGGCGGTCTATGACCGTCGCAGGTTCAGGCTGTAGCGGCGGTCTATGACCGTCGCAGGTTCAGGCTGTAGCGGCCCGGGATAAGGCGCGCCTGCGCCCCTCCCCCCCCCCCCCCCCGCTACAGGCTGCGAAGCTGCCGCTTGTAAGACCAGGCGGGCGGACTCCGCCGAGCCGTCCCTAACTGGCCGGCCAGCCCGAGCTTACTTGGAGCGACCCGATCCACGGTACGGTTGCCTAACAGTCAGGGACCGGATCGGAGATCCATCCCTACCGTTTTTTGGAGGCCGCTCGCGCGGCGGCGGAACGGCAACGCAGATACGTTGGGTTACTTCACGGGCGCTTTCCCATTGCCGTCATTACCAGTCAAATCGTTGCGGGAGACCAACTGGGCGGCCAGGACCGTGCGAATGACGTTCGTGATGTTGTCCGTGGCGGCGCCGGCAGCGCCCTCGGCTTCGTGGCCGGAACAGATCGTCACCAGCTTCGCCTGCGCCAACGCGCTGGCGATCTGGGGCACGAGCTGCGGCAGCATCTCCATCTGG
>CAXUFU010000381.1:3220-3475 GCA_964250275.1 uncultured Chthoniobacterales bacterium
AAGCGCAGATAACTCTCGCCACACTCCTGGATCGCCTCATTGACCTTGCGGATGCTTTGTGCATTCGCCTCCGCGACGGTCGTGATGCGCAGCGCCGTGGCGTCGGCTTCGGCCCGGGCCTCAATTTTTAGGCGTTCGGCATCCGCGGCCGCTTGCGCGAGCTGCGTGGCGCGCAGTTCGCTCTCGCGCTGGCCGGCTAGCGCGTCCTGCTTGCGCGCTTCCGCCTCGGCGATGAGGACCGCATTCGCCAGCATG
>CAXUFU010000382.1:0-3470 GCA_964250275.1 uncultured Chthoniobacterales bacterium
GCAAGAACATCGTGGGCGTGGTGTTGGGCTGCAATAATTTCGAGGTGATCGATCTGGGCGTGATGTGCTCCTGCGAGAAGATCCTCGAGGAGGCCAAAACGCGTGGGGTGGACATCATTGGGTTGAGCGGCCTGATCACGCCGAGCCTGGATGAAATGGTGCATGTGGCCGGCGAAATGCAGCGCCTGGGTTTCACGCTGCCGCTGCTCATCGGCGGAGCGACCACCAGCCGCGCACATACGGCGGTGAAGATCGCGCCGATGTACGAACATCCTATCGTGCACGTGCTGGACGCATCGCGCTCCGTGGGGGTGGTCAACTCGCTCTTGAACCCGGAGCAGAAGCCAGTCTTTATCGCCCAGACGCGTACCGATTATGCCCGCCTGCGCGAAGAACACGCGAACCGCACCGCGAGCAAGAAAATGTTGCCCATCGCGGTCGCACGCGCCCGGCGCACGCCGCTCGATTGGGCGACGGCGCAGATCGACGTGCCGGAGTTCCTGGGCCGGCGCATCATCGCGGATCAACCCCTGGCGGAACTGGTGCCGTACATCGATTGGTCGCCGTTTTTTCACACCTGGGAATTGCGCGGACGCTTCCCCGGTATTTTCGAAGACCCTTACGTGGGTACCCAAGCACGCGAGCTCTACGACGATGCGCAGCGATTGTTGCAGGACATCGTCCACGGCCGGCTATTGCAGGCTCGCGCGGTGTACGGGTTCTACCCGGCGAACAGCGTGGGCGACGATATCCGGCTCTACACGGACGAGCGCCGCAGCGAGGTACTGACGACGTTTCACTCGCTGCGCCAGCAGGCGGACAAACCAACGGGCCAGTTCAATACCGCCCTGGCGGATTTTATCGCGCCGGAGGAAAGCGGGCGCGCCGATTATCTGGGGGCGTTTGCCGTGACGGCCGGCCACGGCACGGACGCGCTCGTGCGGCAGTTTGAAAAGGAGCACGACGACTACAACAAGATCATGACCCAAGCGCTGGCCGACCGGCTGGCGGAGGCTTTCGCGGAATATCTGCACCGGCAGGCGCGGGTGAACTGGGGCTACGGCGCCGGGGAGCGGCTCTCGGCCGAGGAGTTGATCAAAGAAAAGTACCGCGGGATCCGCCCTGCGCCGGGTTACCCGGCCTGTCCCGATCACACGGAAAAGCCGACGCTCTTTCGCTTACTGGACGTGGAGAACGCCACCGGCATCCACCTGACGGAAAGCTGCGCCATGCATCCTGCCAGCAGCGTCAGCGGCTGGTATTTCGGTCATCCCGAAAGCAAGTATTTCGCGGTCGGCAAGATCGAGCGCGACCAGGTGGAAGATTATGCCGAACGCAAAGGGATGATTCTGCGTGAGGCGGAGCGCTGGCTGGCGCCGAATCTGAACTACGACCCGGTGAAGTAGTTGACTCAGGGTTGCCTCGGACGCGGTCCGCCTCCATCTCTGCTTGGCCTCCGCACCCCGGCAGCGTAGAAGTTTGACGCTGTCATGTCCTTTCGCCTCTTCGACCTAAACGACGCCCAACAGGCGGCCGTCAAGCAGACCGAAGGCCCCGTGCTCATCCTCGCCGGCGCCGGGACCGGCAAGACGCGCGTCATCACCGCGCGCATCGCTTACCTCATCGCCCAGGGGGCCGATCCCGCCCAGATCCTGGCCGTGACCTTCACCAACAAAGCCGCCGACGAAATGCGCGAGCGCGTCAAGGGCATGGTCGAGGCCGCTGCCGCCAAGAAAGTGACGCTCTCGACCTTTCACGCCTTGTGCGTGCGCATCTTGCGCGGCGACATCGAGCGGCTCGGGTACAAGGCCAACTTCAGCATCTACGATCAGTCCGATCAGATGGGGCTGATCCGCTCGATCATCCAACGTACCGCCGCCCGCGATGAAAAACTCGAGCCCACGCTCGCGCAAAACCTCATCAGCAAAGCCAAGAACAACGGCTGGAACGCGCCCGAGACCGAAGACACGCTCATCGGCGCCGTCTTTGCCCGCTACCAAAAGGAACTCAAAAATCTCAACGCGGTCGACTTTGACGATCTGCTCCTGCTCGCGGTCAAAGTGCTGCGCGAGCACCCCGAGGCGCGGGCGAAATGGCGGGAGCGTTTCCGCTACCTGATGGTCGATGAGTTCCAGGATACGAACCGGCTCCAGCTCGATCTCGTCACGCTGCTCGCCTCCGGCCAGCCGCCCAACGTCTGCGTGGTCGGCGACGACGATCAATCCATCTACGGCTGGCGCGGCGCGGAAGTTTCGAACCTGCTGGAGTTCGAGAGCCATTTTCCACATCCGAAGATCGTCAAGCTCGAACAGAACTACCGCAGCACCAACGCCATCCTGCACACGTCCAACAGCCTGATCAAAAACAACCCGCGCCGGCGACCCAAACAGCTCTGGAGCGAGCACGGCGTCGGCGAGAAAGTGCGGCTGGTGCCCGCGCCGAACGAGGGCGAGGAGGCGACGTTCGTGGTGGCCGATCTGCAAAGGCGCAAGGCCGCCGAAGGCGCGCGCTGGGAAGATTTTGCCATCCTCTACCGGATGAACATGCAGTCGCGACCGCTGGAAGAACAATTGCGCCGGCTGGACATCCCGTACCGGCTGATCGGTGGCAAGAGTTTCTTCGACCGCCGCGAGGTCAAGGACCTGCTTTCCTACCTGGCTTGCCTGCTCAACGCGGACGATGACGTCAACCTGCTGCGCATCATCAACCTGCCCGCGCGCAATATCGGCGAGGCCACCGTCGAACGCGCGCTCGCCCACAGCATCGAGAAGAAGACGAGCCTGTTCGCTGCCTTGGGCGACCCGGAGTTTCAGGCGACTCTCGCTCCGCGCACGCGCACCGCGATCCGAAGCTTTGCCGACCTGCTTGACGGCTATGAAACGCGCATGCTGGCGGTCGGCGCGGATTACGCCGCGGTGGCGCGTGCGCTGATCGAGGAGATCGGCTATCTGGCCGAACTCAAGCGCGTTTGCAAGACCGAGCAGGAAGCGCTCGAGCGCGAGAATCACGTCCGCGAACTACTCGAGGATTTTGCCGGCTACCAGCGCCGCCGGCCCGGCGATGGTCCCCGCGGTTTTCTCGATGAACTGAGCCTGAACCGCGAGCGCGCCGAGCGCAAGGAAGAGGAGCGCTTTGCCGAACAGGGCGGCGTGACGCTGATCACGCTGCATGCGGCCAAGGGTTTGGAATTTCCGCACGTCTACCTGGTGGGGCTGGAGGAGGGATTGCTGCCGCACGACCGCTCGAAGGTCGAGGGCACGGTGGACGAGGAGCGGCGGCTGCTTTACGTCGGCCTGACGCGGGCCCGCCAGTCGCTGACGCTTTCCTATTGCCTGAGCCGGCAGAAGTACGGGAGCGCGGACCCACGCACTCCGAGTTCCTTTTTGCGCGAGATGTCCCGGGACCATTTGGAGACGGTGAACTTGAACAAGATCCTTAACGCGCCCGCCAGCGAGGACAGCGCCCGGAGT
>CAXUFU010000383.1:0-3469 GCA_964250275.1 uncultured Chthoniobacterales bacterium
GCTGGGTCGGCGACAATCCTTTCATCTTCCTCGACACCGCCAAGATCCGGCAGACCGGCTGGAGCTCCCGGCTGACCATTCAGGAAGGGATCATCCGCACGTTGGCCTGGCTGGAGCAGAACCAATGGGTGCTCAGCCAACGGGCTTGAGGACGTGCTGCTGAGGGGCCGCGGCGCGGCATCTTTTTGGTCGACGGGGAACCGGCACGACCGGTACTGTGGCGCGCGAAATGGATGATCAGCCGCTGTCAGGTGCCGCCGCAATCGAGACGCCATCCAATTCGCCCGTCCAAAGCCGCGCTGGCGGTGCTTTCTGGGTGCCCGTGCTGGCCGCGGTGGTGTTGTTGCTGGTGATCGTTGGCGGGGTGGAATACTGGGCAACCGTCCTCAACGGCGGCCGGTTGACCTACTCGCTTGACGATACCTACCTTCATCTGGCTTTGGCCAAAAACTTGGTCCGGCACGGCGTCTGGGGATTCAGCGTCCTGGATGGTTTTAATTCCAGCGACTCGTCGCTGCTCTACCCACTGCTCCTGGCGGCCTGCGTGGCCGTGTTTGGCGACCGTGAGTTCATGCCCTTGTTGCTGAACGTCCTGGCGTCGAGCGCGGCGCTTTTCTACGTGGCCGTGGTGTTGCGGAGGTTTGCCATCACGGGGTGGCGCAGTTTTGTAACGCTCGTTGCCATCATCGTTTTCGTCCCGCTGCCCGCTATGATCTCCACGGGCATGGAGCACAGCGTGCAAATCTTGCTCACGCTTGCTTTCGTCGACTTGGCTGCCCGCCTGCTGATGAATGCATCCCGTCCGGCCGGCGGCACGACGGCGCAAAGCGCGGGCCTGCTGGTGCTGGGGGGTTTGCTCACCAGCATCCGTTACGAGGGATTGTTTCTGGTCGGCATCGTAGGGTTGCTGCTGCTCTGCCGGCGCCGCTGGCTGCTGGCCGGGCTGTTGGGCATTGCCGCGGCGCTGCCACTCGTCGCGTTTGGTTGGTATTCCGTGCGCCAGGGTTGGTACCCCGTCCCAAATTCCATCCTGCTCAAGGGTAATACCACGGCCGTCCTCACGCCGGCGGGCGTGCTAGCCTACCTCGGCCACGGGCCGCGGGTCCTCCTCACCCGGCCACATCTGCTGATTGTCTCCTGCTGGATTCTGGCCGCGCTGATCATGGAGTGGCGGCGGCAGCGGACTCTGTGGACGTACGAGATGCTCCTGCTGGTCATCACCCTGGCGGCCATCGCTCTCCACGTCCAATTCGCCGATGCCGGCTGGTTCTACCGCTATGAGGCCTACCTCATGGTGCTCGCTTTTCTCGCACTCGGCATCTGGGTGTTCCGGCGTCAGGCTCCCGCAGAGGCTGTGGCCCGCGGTTGGGCGCCGCCGCCACCCAGATTGGCTCGGGCGCTGGCCATCGTTCTGGGCCTGGCTTCGTGTCTGTTGCTCGGTGTTCGGACCGCGCGGGCGCTCGAGAAAGTCCCCGTGGCTTGCCACAATATTTTCGAGCAACAATATCAGATGGGCCTGTTCCTGCGGCAGTTCTACACGGACCAGGGCGTCGCGGCGAATGATGTGGGCGCAATCGATTACCTCGCGGACATCCGGCTGTTTGACACTTTCGGGCTGGCAAATCTCGATGTGCTGCGCGCCCGGCGTGCCAACCGGTACGATCACGCCGTCGTCGAGCAGTTGCTGAACCGCTATCATGTACGGGTCGTCATGGTTTACCGCGAATGGGCTCCCATTTACGGCGGCGTGCTGCCCGCCTGGGTACAGGTCGGCCAATGGTCCCTGACCGACGCTGTCATCTGCGCCCCGACCGTGACCTTTTACGCGCCGGACGCTGCGATGGTACCCGAGTTGACGCATTCCTTGCAGGCTTTTGCCCCGCTGCTGCCGAAGTCTGTCGTACAGAGTGGTCTCTACCGCGAGCCGGTCGCCCCTCCGCGTTGAGCGGGATTGGATCCCGAGTCGGCGCATCCTCTCCTCAATCAGGACGTGGCAAACCCTGTTCACATCGTGCCTCCACGCCGGATTGTCCTTACCGGGTCGAGTTCCGGCATCGGACAGCGGCTGGCGCTTCGGCTGACGGCGGCCGGTCACGACGTCTGGGGTCTGGCGCGCGGCGATCAAACCGACGCTCCGGCCGCGTCGGAAGGACGGGGTAAATTCCACCGCTCGCGGTGCGACGTGTCGGAGCAGGCCGCCGTGGCCGCCACCGCGCAGGAGATCGCGCGGATCTGGTCCGGCGTGGACGCGCTGATCTGTTGCGCCGGAGTGCAAGGGGCCATCGGACCCGCCATGACGCTCGATCCGGCAGCCTGGAGCCACACCGTGCGGATGAACCTGGACGGCACGTTTTACACGCTGGCGGCATTTTTCCCGCTGCTCGAGCGCAGTGCGGGGCGCGCGAAAGTCGTGTGCTTTTCCGGGGGTGGCGCGGCGGCGCCCCGCCCGAACTTCTCCGCTTACGGCGTGGCCAAGGCGGGGGTGGTGCGGCTCGTCGAGACGCTGGCCCAGGAATGGAAAGAACTGCCCATCGACATCAACGCCATCGCCCCTGGGGCGCTGCCGACGCGCCTCACCGATGAAGTGCTCGCCCTCGGCCCGGAACGCGCCGGTCGCCAGGAGTACGAGGCCGCGCAGAAGACGCTGGCCGCGGGCGCAGCGGGTTTCGAGCAGGCCGGAGCGTTGATCGACTTTCTCTTGCACCCGGATTCCGACGGGATCAGCGGCCGGCTGTTGAGCGCGCCCTGGGATCCCTGGCCGTCGCTGCGCGAGCACCGGCAGGAGCTGGCCGGCTCGGATATCTTCACCTTGCGCCGGATCGTGCCCGCGGACCGCGGCCAGGATTGGGAAAAATGAGGAGGCGCTTGACCATCTTTCGTCTTCACCTGGAGCGCTGTCCGCGCTAGACGTGAGCGCTCCATGGCGGCAATCTCTACTGGCTTTGGCATCGTCGGCTGCGGCTTGATCGGGCGAAAACGGCTGGCCAGCCTGCCGCAAGGCAGCGTGCGCGCGGTTTGCGATGTCCAAGCGCCTCGCGCGCAAACCCTGGCGCAGGAGGCCGGTTGCTTTGCCTGCACCGAACTCGACGCGCTCTTGGCGCAACCCGGCGTTGACGCGGTCATCGTCGCCACCCTCAACGCTTCCCTGAGCGACATCGCCGCGCGCGCCGCCGCCGCGGGCAAACACGTGCTGGTGGAAAAGCCCGCCGGCCGCACCGTGGCCGAGTTGGACACCGTGGCGGCCGCCGCCGCGAAGACGGGGGCTCTGGTGCGCGTGGGATACAATCATCGCTTTCATCCCGCGTTCCTCCGGGCGCGGGAAATCGTCGACTCCGGCGTGCTGGGGCCGCTGCTGTTCATCCGCGGCCGGTACGGGCACGGGGGACGCGTCGGCTACGACCGCGAGTGGCGGGCCGACCCGCAGCTTTCCGGCGGCGGCGAATTGATCGACCAGGGCGTGCACCTGATC
>CAXUFU010000384.1:0-3452 GCA_964250275.1 uncultured Chthoniobacterales bacterium
AGCACACGCTCGACGAGCCGCTGCCGACCGAGCCGAGCAATTATGAGATCGTCGTGCGGCTGCGCGAAGCGGACGATGCGGCCATCGTCGGCGAAGCCGCTCCGCGCGACGCCACGCTCCTGCCGCTCTTGCGCGCCGGCCTCTACTATTTCCATAATGCCCTCGATTACAGCCACAAGGAGGCGCAAAAAGTCGCCGGCGACACCGCCGCCTACTGGCACGGCATGGTCCATCGCCGCGAAGGCGATTTTGAAAACGCCCGCTACTGGATGCGGCGCGCGGGCGAGCATCCCGCCTTTCAGGAGATGCAACACCGGGCCAGCGACGGCGCGCCGCACATGGCGCGGCAGCCGAATTGGGACCCGTTTCTCTTCATCAGCCTGTGCGAGCAGTTCAAGTTCGGCGAGGCGGCGTACAAAAAGGAGCTGGGCCACCTGCAACGCGAGGAATTTGCCGTGATGTTCGATTACGTCTGGCGGCGTTGCGTCGCGGGCGAGCCGCCGCTGCCGGAAACTTAAGATGAACGCACCCGCCAATGTTCCGGCCGCCGGAGTCCAGTTCAAGATCGGCAACGAACGCCTGGTGAAGGTCACTGATCCGGCCAGTCGCAAACTGCGCTCTTTGCTCGAGCGCCAGGGCCGGCCCCAAGGCGCCCTGCGCGTCGCGGTGATCGGCGGCGGCTGCTCCGGCTTGCAATACAAGATGGATCTCGTCGACGGGCCGGCCAACCGCGATATCATGGTCGAAAGCGCCAGCGTCCGCGTCGTGGTCGACCCGAAAAGCGCGCTCTTTGTCAGCGGCTCGCTGCTCGATTACAGCGACGATCTGCAAAAGGGCGGATTCAAGGTGACCAACCCCAACGCTGTGGCGCATTGCTCCTGCGGCGAGAGTTTCTCCGCCTAAGCGGCACGGGCTCGTAGTTTTTGCGGAATGGCCGATTACTTCGCGTTGCTGGGAGCACAGCGCCGGCCCTACCTGGACCCGGAGCAGGTAACAGAGACTTTCCGCGCGCTCAGCCGCAGCCAGCATCCGGACCAGCTGGACCCAGCAACGGACGCTGGGGCTGGGGAGGGGGACTTCGCCCGTTTGAATCAAGCGCAGCAGACCTTGCGCGATCCGAAGCTGCGCCTGGGTTACCTGCTCAGCCTGGAGTTCCCGGACTTGCGGCTTTCCGGACCGGCGGAAGTACCGCGCGAGCTGGCTGGTCTGTTTGCGCCGGTGCATGCTCTGCTGGCGCGAGTCGACGTTTTGCTGGCGCGCAAAGCGGCCGCACCGTCGGCGCTCGCGAGGGCCTTGCTAGCGCGCGAGGAGCTTGCTTTGCGCGCGGAGCTCGAGGCGCAGTTCTTAGCCGTGGATCAATTGCACGCGGTCGCGCTCGCGGAACTCCAGGCCTACGATGCGAGTTGGCAATCGGGCGATCCGGCGGCAGAACGGCCGCTCGTCGGGTTTTACCAACGCTTTTCGTACTTGTCGCGCTGGCTGGACCAATTCCGCGAACGCCTTTTCCAGCTCGGCCAATGAACTTCCATGTCTGACCTCATCGCTGGCATCGATCTCGGCACGACCAACTCGCTCATCGGCGTCGTTGACGCCGGCTTTCCCATCCTGCTCGCCGATCAGGAAGGACGCCGCCTGACTCCATCGGTCGTCTATTTCCCGGGCCCGGACGATAACGCGGCGCCAGTGGTCGGGGTGCCGGCCTTGCGCTGGGCAGCCTTGCGGCCGGAGCAGACGATCTATTCGGTCAAACGGCTCATGGGCAAGCGGGCCGGTGAGGTCGACGCCGCGGAGTTGCTCTACGGCATCAGCGATCACGACGGGGCGGTGTTCGTTCGGCTGCCGGGCCGTTCCCCGACCGCGGAGGTCCTTTCGCCGGTGGAAATTTCCGCCTGGATCTTGCGTAAGCTCAAAGCCGACGCCGAAGCCGCGCTCGGGCAACCGGTCAACCGCGCCGTCATCACCGTGCCGGCCTACTTCAACGATGCCCAGCGCCAGGCCACCGTGCGCGCGGGCGAATCGGCGGGCTTCCGCGTCGAGCGCATTCTCAACGAGCCGACCGCCGCCGCGCTGGCCTACGGCTTGGATAAGCTGGGCGATCGTTCGCGCATCGCCGTGTACGACCTCGGCGGCGGCACGTTCGATCTTTCCATCCTGGAACTGGACGCCGGCGTTTTCCAGGTGCTCGCCACCAACGGCAACACGCGCCTGGGCGGCGACGACATCGACGCCGCCGTGGCCGCGCATCTGGCGCGCGCACTGGCCGTCCAGCCCAGCGACCCCGCCTGGTTCGAGCTGCGGGGACTCGCCCGCGCGGCCAAGGAGCGTCTTTCCTCGGAGCAGGAAAGTCCCGTCTATCTGCCGTTCGCGGCCGGCGCCGCCGTGCCGCGCACCTGCCAGCTCACCCGCGCGGAACTGGAAGCCCTGGCTGCGCCGATCCTCGAACGCACGCGGGCGCACTGCCTGCGCGCCTTGGCCGATGCGAAGCTTGCGCCGTCCGATCTGGACGCGGTGATTCTCGTCGGCGGCGCGACCCGGATGCCGCTGGTGCGCGCGCTGGTGGCCGAGATTTTCGGCCGGGAGCCGGACACCACGCAAAACCCGGACGAAGCCGTTGCGCTCGGCGCCACGATCCAGGCCGGCATTCTGGCGGGCGCGCTGCGCCACATCGTTCTGCTCGACGTGACACCGCTCTCGCTGGGCATCGAAACTTTTGGCGGCCTGGCCAACGTCATCATTCCGCGCAATACGACGATCCCGACGAAAGCGGGCGAGATGTTCACCAACGCCGTTGCCGGGCAGCGCACGGTGGAGATCCACGTGGTGCAAGGCGAACGCGAGCGCGCCCGGGATAACTGGACGCTGGGCCGCTTCGACCTGGATTTCATTCCCGGCCCCCGTGGGTCGGCGCGCGTGGGCGTACAATTTGAGATCGATGCCAATGGCATTCTCCACGTGCTGGCGCGCGACACCAAGAGCGGCGTGGAAAAGCGCGTGGAGATGCGCAGCGCGGTGGACGTGGCCGATGAACGGGTCGAGCAGATGATCAGCGAGTCGGTCGAGCATGCGTTCGAGGATTTCGACGCCCGGCGCTTGATCGAGACGCAGCTCAAGAGCCGCGAGATGTTGCCCGGGGTGCGGTTGGGTTTGCAGATGGTGGGCGACCGGCTCCCGCCCGCCGACCGCGAGCGCATCCTCGCGCTGGCCGCGGAGGTTGAAGCCGCGCTCCCGCTGGACGATTTGCCCCGGCTCAAAGCGGCCAATGCGGCGCTCGACGCCGGCACCCAGGAGCTCGCAACGTTGCTGATGGAGCAGGCCATGGACGAGGCGCTGGCGCAAAAAGGCGTCGTCTAAAAAGGTAGGGATGGGTCTCCGACCCGGTCCCTTGCTGTCTGGCAAGCGTTCCTCGGCGTGGCGCGACCCGTAGCCTCGGTAGGCCTGCCAGACAGCAAGGG
>CAXUFU010000385.1:0-3418 GCA_964250275.1 uncultured Chthoniobacterales bacterium
CGTGATAGCCGGCGCGCCAAAAGGCCAGCAAATCCTCGCGCCGCATGGCGGCGATGCTCGCCTCGGTACCCGCCAACGGCCGACCGAGCGGATGCGCGGGCCACATGGCCGCGGCCAGCAACTCCTCCGCGACCTGCGCAGGCTGGTCGCGGTACATCATGATTTCTTCGCGGATGACGCCCCGCTCGCGTTCCACTTCGACGCTGGGTAATTGCGAGTGTTGGTAGAGGTCGGCCAGCACGTCACCCAAGGCGGGCAGCCGCGTCGCTTCCGCTTTGGCGTAATAGCAGGTGTGATCTTCCGCGGTGAACGCGTCGAGATAGCCGCCCAGGGCTTCGACTTCGCCGGAGATGCGCCGGGCGGTCCGGCGGCGCGTGCCCTTGAAAAGCAGGTGCTCGAGAAAATGGGCCGCGCCATTGAGCCGGGCGCTCTCGTGCCGGCTGCCGACTGCCGCCCATAGCCCGATGCAGACGCTGGCCATGTGCGGCATTTCCGCCGTCGCGACGCGCAGCCCGTTGGGCAGAACAGATAGCTGGTACATGAATGGGCCGCTCGGCCCTCAGGAAAGCTTTACCTTATCGTAGATTTCCTCCAGCGGCACCTCACAATCGACGCTGGCCAACCGCAGAACATTAGACGGCTGCTCGTACTCCTCGTAGGTCCAGACTCCGCTGGCTTGCCGCGTATGCTGCTCAACGCGCATCTTCTCGACCGATACCGGCACGTAGTCGGTCAGCGACTCCAGCTTACGATAGCGCGCGAACTTGTCACCCCGGTCGAACGGCTCCGTGGAGGGCGAGAGCACCTCGAAAATCACCTGCGGATTGAGCAAGCTCGGCGGGTTGCCGCTGTCCTCAAGCTCCGGCGATCCGCAGAGCGCCATGACATCGGGGTAGGTATACATTCCGCCGGCCTGCACCCGCAGCCGGACGTCGCTTATGTAGGCTTCGCATGACCGGCCACGGAAACGCCCATGCAGAGCGCCAAAGATGTTTCCCGCCACTTTGTTGTGCACGAGCTGGGTCCCAGCCATGGCAAAGATCTCACCCGCCACGTACTGGCTCTTGTACTCGGCCTGGCACTCGAGCTCGAGGTACTCCTCCGGTGTAAATAGCAGTCTAGGCAACGCACTCATGTTCCGGTCAAGATGATTAGCTTCAGGATAACATTACCTTGGCGTAGATTTCCTCCAGCGGCACTTCACAGTCGACGCTGGCGAGCCGCAAGATATTAGACGGATGCTCGTACTCCTCGTAGGTCCAGACCCCGCTGGATTGCCGCGTATGCTGCTCGACGCGCATCTTCTGCACTGACACCAGCACATAGTCGGTGAGCGACTCCAGCTTGCGGTAGCGCGCGAACTTGTCACCCCGCTCGAACGCTTCGGTCGAAGGAGACAGCACCTCAAGAATCACCTGCGGATTGAGCAAGCTCGGCGGGTTGCCGCTCGTCTCGAAGACCGGGCTGCCGCAGAGCGCCATCACGTCCGGGTAGGTGTACAAACTGGCCTCCGGCACCCGCAGCCGAATGTCGCTGAAGTACGCGCGACAAGCCCGGCTGCGGAACCGGGTATGCAAGGCGGCGAAAATGTTTCCTGCCACCTCGTTGTGCACCGACTGCGTCCCCGCCATGGCGAAGATCTCGCCCGCCACGTACTGGCTCTTGTACTCGGCCTGGCATTCGAGCTCCAGGTATTCCTCCGGCGTAAACAGAAGTTTGGGCAACGCACTCATCGCGCGGACAATAAACGCTGTTCCCAGGCCGCTGGCAACGGCTCAGCGCTGGACCCGCAGTGGCTTTAGCGCGAGCTGCCACGCAGTGCCAACAAATGCCGGGCGAGGTGCAAATCCTCAGGGTACGTAATCTTCCAATTGAAGTCACCGGTGGGCACCAGCGTAACCGGCTGCTGGATCCGTTCCAGGGCCGATGCCTCATCCGTCACCGTCAGACCGGCGTCCACGACCTCCTGGTAGGCGCGGCGCAGATCGGCCAAGCGAAAGATCTGCGGCGTTTGCATGGCCCATAGATTGGCGCGGTCGACGCTCCCGGTGATGCGGCCTTGCGCGTCCGCGCGCTTGAGCGTGTCGCTGACCGGGGCGGCGCAACAGGCCGCGCCGCCAACCTTCGCCGCCTCCAGGCAACGCTCGATCATCCCGGGCGTGACCAGCGGCCGGGCCCCATCCTGCACCGCCACGAAAAGCTCCTCCTCCGCCTTCGCGTCCGCCCTCCCGCCGGCGACGGTCTGCAAGCCACGCCAGACCGAAAGATGCCGTTGCGCGCCGCCCGGCACGATCGCGCGCAGCTTGGTCCAGCGCCAACGCTCCGCCAGCTCCCGCAAAGCCCTCTCCGTCTCCGGCCGGGCGACAATCACCAGGTCATCCACCGCCGCGCATTCCTGGAAGGCCGCGACGCTCCAGGCCAGGACCGGCCGGCCGCCGAGATCGGCAAAAAGCTTATCGAACCCCATCCGCTGGCTGCTGCCCGCGGCGACGATGATGGCGCTGAGCATGGGCCATTCAAACCAGCCTCTTTTGCACTTCCTGGCTGAGCGTCTTGCCGTCGGCGCGCCCGGCGACTTTGGGTCCCAGAGCTTTCATCACCGCGCCCATCTGCGCTTTGCCGGTGGCGCCGGTTTCGGCGATGGCCTCGTCCACCAGCCGCGTCAATTCTTCCGCCGAAAGCGCCTGCGGCAGATACGTCTGCAGCGTCTCTATTTCCGCGCGTTCCTTGGCGGCAAGTTCCGGCCGCCCGCCTTTGTCAAAGCTTTCGACGGAGTCCTGCCGCTGTTTGACCTGTTTGCGAATCACGGCGGTGGCTTCCACGTCGTCGAGCACGCCGGCCTGGCCTCCCTTTTCCAGCGCGGCATTCTTGACCGCCGCCTTGAGGAGGCGCAGCACGGAGAGCTTGTCTGCCTGCTTGGCCCGCATGGCCTCTTTGATGTCCTGGTCGATTTGCTCGGAGATGGTCATAGACCTTAGTTTAGCCGGTTAGCGGAAGCTAAGCAGCCGCAAGTTTCCGCGCCAGGATTTCTCCGGTCACGCCCGGGTTGGCCTGGCCTTTGGAGAGCTTCATCACCTGGCCTTTGAGGAAGTTGAGCGAGGCCGCATTGCCGCCCCGGTAATCCGCCACCGGCTTCGGGTTGGCGGCGATCACCTGATCGCACAGCGCCTCGATCGCGCCGGTGTCGCTGAGTTGCTCCAGGCCTTTCTCCTTGACGATGACCGCCGCCGCTTTGCCGCTGGCGAACATCTCCGCAAAGACTTCCTTGCCCTGCTTGCCGCTGATCTTGCCGGCCTCGATCAGGTCCACCAACTCGACCAACCCGGTCGCGGGCATCGGGCATTCCGCCACGCTCTTGCCCGCGCTGCCTAGAGCGCTGAGCAAGTCGTTGAGGATCCAGTTCGCAATCGCCTTCGGC
>CAXUFU010000386.1:0-3174 GCA_964250275.1 uncultured Chthoniobacterales bacterium
GCATAGTCGAAGTTATCGTTCCCGGCTGCCACCTTAACTAGGGACCGGGTCGGAGACCCATCCCTACCTTTTCAAGGGACCGGGTCGGAGACCCATCCCTACCTTTTTTAACGGGCGGGCATCGCTTCGAGTAGATAACCCTGCAAATACTCGGTCTCCGGCAGGGTGGGGATGACCGGGTGATCGAGCGCTTGCGTGAAACGGCCGATCTGGCGGACGGCGCGGCGGGCGTCGGTCGATGCCTCGATGAGCATCTCCCGAAACTCGGGCGGTCCGACGTGATGCGAACAGCAAAACGTCGCCAGCAGACCGTCGTCGGAGAGAAGTTTCAGCGCGCGCAGGTGGATTTCCTTGTAGCCGCGCATCGCGTCGCCGAGCTGGCTCTTGGATTTCGTGAAGGAAGGCGGATCGAGAATGATCAAATCGTACTGGGCGCCGCGCCGCTCTTCGGCCGGGAGGAAATCGAAGACGTTTGCCTCTTTCCATTCGACGTTCGTCAGGGTGTTGCGCTCCGCGTTGGCTCGCGCGCCCGCGACGGCATCGGCGCTGACTTCCACGCCGAGCACGGTAGACGCGCCCGCTTGGGCGCAGGCCAGGGCAAACGCTCCCTGGTTAGCAAAACAATCCAGCACGCGCCGGCCTTTGGCGGCTTGCGCCACCCGCTGATAATTCTCGAGTTGGTCCAGGTAGAAGCCCGTCTTTTGGCCGTGCAGCAAGTCGACCGCGAAACGCAAACCGCCGAAGGTGATTTCCACCGGGCCAGGTGCTTCGCCGTGCAGGAGGCCGGTGGTCAGTTCCAGACCTTCCGCGCGGCGGATGGGCGCATCGTTGCGCTCGATCACGGCGGCGGGCGCGAGCAAGGAGACGAGGGCCTCGGTGAGCAGCGCCTTGCGCTGGTCCATGGCGGTGGTGAGCGTTTGCAGGACCAGGCAATCACCGTAGCGATCAACGATCACGCCGGGCAGGCCGTCGCTTTCGCTCCACACGAGCCGGCAGAGGCGGGGATCGACCCCGCGCCGCCGGCGATAATCGATGGCCAGCGATAGGCGGCGGCGGAAAAAATCCGCGTCGAGATCCTGGCGCCGCCGGGAAAATCGCCGCGCGACGATCTGCGAGGCGGGATTGTAGATGGCGCTGCCGATCAGGCGATCTTTACCGTCTTTGAGCGAAACGACTTCGCCGGCCACCGGGCTGCCGAAAGTCTTGAGGATTTCGCTGGCATAAACCCAGTCGTGGCCATGGAAGATGCGCGCGCGGGGTTTGATGATGAGGCCGGCCACGATTAAGCAAGGGTAGACCAAAGACAAAGGAGGGTTGATGAGACCCCAGACGAGCAGACGGACTAGGAAGTCCGTACTCGCACAGACTGGGCCGCGAGACAAATGGAGGCGGCTCGGAGATCCATCCAACTTTTTTGGATCTGGATGGCGTACGAACGGCGTTGCGCCCGGCGGCGAATTACACCATACAGGTCGCTGCCATGCTCAAAGAAAATGCGATAGGCGATGATGCCCCGGGTCCTCTGGCCGGGCTTCCGGACGCGGGGATCCTGGCCGGGCGCTCGGCCTGCGGGCTGGGCAGCGCGCTTTTGCTCCTGCTCGCCGGCGCGGAGGCGGCCCACTGGCAGGCTGCGACGCAAACGACTCGTTTTGAGCAGGTAGTGCAGCAAGCTGTCCCGATCTCATCGCCTTCCTCGCACCCGGACGTCTCCGCGCCCGATCCGGGCGATACTCCATGAAAATTGCGCGTGCCCTCTTGTCGGTCTCGGATAAGACGGGGCTCGTGCCGTTCGCGCGGGCGCTGCGGGAGGAGTTCGGCGTCGAACTCCTCTCGACCGGAGGCACCGCCGCCCTCCTGCGCGAAGCCGGGGTGCCCGTCACCGAGGTGGCGGATTACACCGGTTTCCCGGAGATGCTCGGCGGTCGCGTCAAGACTTTGCATCCACGCATCCACGGCGGTTTGCTCTACCTGCGGGGGGACGAAGAGCACGAACAGCAGGCGCAGGCTCATGGGATTGAGCCCATCGACCTTTTGGTGGTTAATCTGTACCCGTTCCGGGAAACGGCCGCTCGCCCGAACGTCACGCTGGAAGAGGCCATCGAACAGATCGATATCGGCGGTCCCGCCATGCTGCGCAGCGCGGCCAAGAATTATCGGGCCGTCACGGTCGTGACCGATCCGGCGGATTTCGCCAGCGTGCTGGAAGAAATGCGGGCGAACGCCGGCGAGACGACCAGCAAGCTGCGCGAGCATCTGGCCATCAAGACCTTCATCGCCACCGGATCGTACGACCAGGCCATCGCGGGCTTTTTGAACCGGGCCCAGCGGACCGGCGGCTCCTATGATCTTTCCCTGCCGCTGGTGACCCGGCTGCGGTACGGGGAAAACTCGCACCAGGAAGCCTCTCTCTACGGCGGGTTCAAAGATTACTTCCACAAGCTGCACGGCAAGGAACTCTCTTTCAACAACATCCTGGACATCTCCGCGGCGGCGGAGTTGATCGCCGAGTTTACCGAACCAACCATCGCCATTCTCAAGCACACGAACCCTTGCGGCGTCGGCACGGACGCGGACTTGCGCGAGGCTTGGGACAAGGCGTTTGCCACCGATAAACAGGCGCCTTTCGGCGGCATCATCATCCTCAATCGGCCCCTGACGGAGCCTGTGGCGCGGGACTTGAGCGAGATCTTCAGCGAGGTGATCATTGCGCCCGACTTTGAGCCGGACGCGCGCGCGCTGCTCCAGCGCAAGAAGAACCTCCGCCTGATGCAGCAGCTCCAGCCCGCGACGGCTGGGATCGCGACGCAGGACATTCGTACGGTGGTCGGCGGACTGCTGGTGCAAGACCGGGACCGGATCCTCTTCGATAAAGCGAACCTGAAGGTTGTGACCAAGAGGCAGCCGACCGAGCAGGAACGGCGCGCGATGCTGTTTGGTTGGAAAGTGGTCAAACACCTCAAGAGCAACGCCATCGTTTTCACGAGCGAAGACCGCACGCTGGGTGTGGGCGCGGGCCAAATGTCGCGCGTGGACTCGGCGCGCATCGCGATCTGGAAGGCCAAGGACGCGGGCTTGAGCCTGACGGGCAGCGTGGTGGCGAGCGACGCATTTTTCCCGTTTCCGGACGGGCTGATCGCGGCCGCCGAAACGGGCGCGACGGCGGCGGTCCAGCCC
>CAXUFU010000386.1:3184-3408 GCA_964250275.1 uncultured Chthoniobacterales bacterium
TTGCGGAAGTCATTGCCGCCGCGGACGAACGCGGGATGGCAATGGTTTTCACCGGCATGCGGCACTTCCGGCACTGATCGCTGGCCTGCCGAAGCGGACTGGACAACCCGGCTGTAGCGGCGGTCCGTGACCGTCGGCGGCGTGGCAACGCTAGTGCCGAATCCCGACAGTTATAGACCGCCGCTACAGCGAGAAGCGAAAGCGCCTTGCGAGCCGCTGGATCC
>CAXUFU010000387.1:0-3399 GCA_964250275.1 uncultured Chthoniobacterales bacterium
ATGCTCAGCCGTTTGCCCCCACGGCATCGGCGCGCTCGATTTCGTCCACCAATCTACGTACCTCCCGCTCGATCGCGGGCAGCGCCACATCCGGGCTATGCGGCAGATCGGAGACATCCCAAAACACCACTTTGGCCGTCCAGGCCGGGAAGAGGTTGGTCAACATCGGCCGATGCTCCTCGTCTTTGAGCGCGATAATCATCGTGGCCGAGGCCAGGTCTGCCTCCGAGAGCTGGACGCGGCCGGCACCCGTATGCCGCAGATCGATGCCGCGTTCCGCGAGCGCCTCCCGGGTGTGCTCCGAGATGAAGCCTTCCGCCCAATGGATCGCCAGCCCCCGCGAGAACGCCCACCACCCGAGATCCCGCTCCTCCGCGAGGTGGTTAAAAACGGCTTCGGCAAAGCGGCTCCGGTAAAAATTCCCGGTGCAAATGAACAGCAATCGTTTGGGGGAGGCGTGAGGCGGCATCGGCGACACCTACAATAAGCAAAGATCCCGCCATGAGGCGAGACATTATGCCGCCGGCGCAGCATCGCCCTCGGCGGGCGGCTCCGGGCGATCGCGGATGTACTCGGACAGGCTCTTGGCCATGGTCACAAAATCCGAGGGGATCATGATGACGGTGGTGCTGTTGTTTTCGGCGCCGACCTCCGAGATCATCTGCATCCGCCGCAATTCCAGCGCGGCCGGGTTGCCCATCATCATGGCCGAGGCCTGGGTCAACTTTTGCGCGGCCTCATACTCTGCTTCGGCCTTGATGATGCGCGCGCGTTTTTCGCGGATGGCCTCGGCCTGCATGGCCATGAGTTGCTGCATGGCCTGCGGCAGCTCGACGTCCTTCATCTCGAGCCGCTCAATGGCGATGCCCCAAGGCGCCGCGGCGGAAACGGTGCTCTGGCGCAACAGTTCGTTGATGCGGTCGCGCGCCTGCAAAACTTCGTCGAGGTCGTGCTGGCCGATGATGTTGCGCAGGCTGGTGAGCGCCAGTTGGTAGACCGCGGACGGCCCGTCCGTGACGGCAATGACGGACGCCGCCGGGTCGATGATCTTGTACCAGAGGACCGCGTTGACCCGGATGGTGACGCTATCCCGCGTGATGTTCTCCTGCTGCTCGACGGGCACCGTCTTGACGCGGATATCGATGAGGCTCTGGCTCTCGATGCCGAGCGGCACGAGCCAGTACAACCCCGGCCCGCGAATCCCGACAAACCGTCCCAACCGGAAGATGACGCCGCGCTGGTACTCCTGCGCCACGCGCAAACCGGAGAGCAAGAGCAGGAAGATGACGGAGATGACGATAACCATACGACAAATAACACCGCGCGCTCGCGGGCGGGTTTACACAAGGACCGACGGTAAGCTGCTCCCTGTGAGTAGCTACTTCCTAGCCTTAAGGTAAGTCACAGCCGATCCGCCTCGCGGAGGAGCGGGCAAGTCCTTCGCCTCAACTTGGCGGCTCGAAGCATTCCGCTTCACCACGGGAGTGTAGCCTTCATCGATCGACTGTCGGTAAAGACCGGGCTTTTCAGCCGATTTTTCTTTGCTCATGAAGTAGACACGCTACGTGGGTCATTGAACAATTCAATATACGTATAATCGTCTCTTCTCAGCAAGACCCCCTGTGTGTCTTCGATCGCGTCGGCGAAGTGCCCATTCTCATCCACCTGGTAGGCCGCTTCCATGTAGAGGTCGCCTTCATGCGGAAAAGCTCCCGCAAAGGAGTTGTATCCGAAGTAGCCGCCGATCACCCCTCCATCTCGGAGGTGGACCAGTAGAAAACACGGACTCCGGCGATCAAAGAAAGCATCCCAAGCCGTGGGGTAAGGTAGTTGCAGGTGCCGCATCAACCTCCTGGAGCGGATGGTAACGACAAAAAGCACCGGCCAAAGTACCGGACCCACGATGAGGACGAGCGCAGCCTCCGCGTAAACACGCCAACCTGGACGTACGGCAAACCCGCTGTACCACTGCGGTGCCAGGACTGGCAGGAAGATCACGAAGTTGATGATGCTATAGAAGGAGGCCTCCAAAAATGCCGCGGACGACTTGATTCCTCGCGCCGGCATGATGAGCCGGTAGATATGCATTGAAACCAGGCCGGGAAACACGAACACCACGAAAAGCACGAGCTTTTCCCTGGTCAGAACCGTCTCCATGCTCCTGGTTTTACGAGCTACCCTTTGAGCGCCGCGCGCACGTGCGGCAACTCGCCGGCGCTGCCGAGCTTCTCGTTCTTGTGCTCGATGAACTTCGCGTACTCGTCCCTGAACGTCTTGCCGGGCGGCCGAAAATCGAACTCACCGGGTTTGTCGCGGAAAAACTCGCGGTGCACCCGCGTCCAGACCAGGCGTCCGTCAGTGTCGATGTTGACCTTCGTCACGCCCAGCTTGGCGGCCGGTAAATATTCATCCTCGTTCACGCCGCGCGCGCTCGGGTCCAGCGTGCCGCCGGCGGCGTTGATGCGCTCCACCTCGCGCACCGGCACGCTGCTGCTGCCGTGCATGACAATCGGCGTGCCGGGCAGCTTCCGCTGGATCGCCTCGATGACCTCGAAATGCAGGCTCTGCTGTCCCTTGAATTTGTACGCGCCATGGCTCGTGCCGATGGCCGCGGCGAGCGAGTCGCACCCGGTGGCACGCACGAACTCGACCGCCTCTTCCGGGTTCGTCAGACACGCGTTGCCTTCCTCGACCTTGATGTCTTCCTCGACGCCGCCAAGCATGCCCAGCTCCGCTTCCACGCTGATGCCCCGTTCGTGCGCCCGGTCCACGACGCGCTTGGTGATCGCCACGTTTTCCTCGAACGACTCGTGGCTCGCGTCGATCATCACCGAAGAATAAAAGCCGCTCGCGATGCAGTCGTAGCAGGTTTCCTCGTCGCCATGGTCCAGATGCACGGCGAAAATGGCCTCCGGGAAGATCTCGATGGCCGTGCGGATGATGGCCTCGAGCATCCGCTTATCGGCGTATTTGCGCGCGCCTTTGGAAAGCTGGATGATGAACGGCGCCTGGCTCTCGATGCAGCCGCGGAACAACCCCATGGTTTGCTCGAGATTATTGATATTGTAGGCGCCGATGGCGTAGCGGCCGTAAGCGAGCGGGTAAAGTTTGGCCGTAGGTACGATCATAGATGTGGGATTTGGAGAAACCGTCGACTGTAAGCGGCTGCCCCCGGCAAAGTAAACTCCCGAAAAGCCGCCGTCGCCCTACCCCACGATGACCGAGGACCAGGAGACCGAACTGCGCCACATCCGCACCGAACAGGATCTCCTGCGTCAACAGTGGTCCCGGCTGGAAGAGCGGCTGCTGGCGGTCGAAGCGGCAGCGCGCGGCGGGTTGGGGCCGGGGCCAACCCCGCGGGTTGAGCCCATGCCGCGGCCGGCGCCGTTGCCGGTGGCG
>CAXUFU010000388.1:0-1442 GCA_964250275.1 uncultured Chthoniobacterales bacterium
GCGCATCAACCTGCGCACGCCCGACATCATGGCGGCGGTGCAGGCCCAGGTGGAGAGCCATTACCGGAGTGAGTTGGTCGAAAAGATCCGGGCGCGCGGCGGTATCGTTTCCGCCGGCGGCTTGACGGTCCGCCTGGCCAAGCAATTCGGCTTTTGTTACGGCGTGGAACGCGCGATCGATCTGGCGTACGCCGCGCGCAAAAGCCAGGAGTTTGCCGGCCGGCGGCTGTTCATCCTGGGCGAGATCATTCACAACCCGGAGGTCAATGCGCAGATCGCGGCGCTCGGCATCCGCAATCTGATCGGTCCCAACCGCGAGGCCGAGGTGGGCGATCTCACCGCCGAAGACGTGGTTATCGTGCCCGCCTTCGGCGCGGAGGTGGCGATCGTCGAGAAAATCAAGTCGATTGGCTGTTTCATCGTCGATACCACCTGCGGCGATGTCATGAGCGTCTGGCGGCGGGTACGCCAGTACGCGGCGGACGAAGTCACGAGCATCATCCACGGCAAGGCCCAGCACGAGGAAACCAAGGCGACAGCGTCGCAGGCGCGCAGCAAGGCCGGGCGCGGACATTATCTGGTGGTGCTGACGCTCGAAGAGACAGATTACGTCTGCGAATACATCCGGCACGGCGGCGACCGGCAGGCCTTTCTGACCAAGTTTGCTCACGCGCATTCGGAAGGGTTTGACCCGGAGTTGCATTTGCGCACGGTCGGCGTGGCCAACCAGACGACAATGCTGCGCGGCGAGACGGAGGAAGTGCAGCGACGCATCCGGCAGGCGATCATGGATCGCGACGGTACGGAGGTTGGCCTGCAAAACTTCCGGTTTTTCGATACGATTTGCGGAGCCACCCAGGAGCGGCAGGACGCCCTGCGCGAGATGATGGTTTTGCCGATGGATTTGCTGTTGGTCGTCGGGGGATACAACAGCTCGAATACCTCGCACCTGGCGGAGATGGGAGCGGCGCAACTGCCGACATACTTCATTCGCGACGCCAGCCGGCTGGAGAGCGAGCATCGGATCACCCATTTCGACCTGCACATAGGCCGGGAGATCGCCTCCGATGGCTGGCTGCCGGCCGGTGATCTGGTGGTAGGCGTGACGGCCGGCGCGTCCTGCCCGAATCACCTGATTGAGGAAACGATCAAGAGGCTGTTTGCGTTCCGCGGCGTAGACGCGGCAGCGCTCGTTTAAAAAAAGAGAGGTAGGGATGCCTCTCCTGAGCCGGTCCCTAATTGTCTGGTAAGGTGCGTCGGGAAAATAATTGGCCTTGGGGGAAGTGGCTGATCTATAGACAGCTCCAGACCGGCTCAAGACAGCCGTTTTGACACGTAAATGGCGCGGAGGTTTGCGCGTTTCCGGTTGTAGGGCGGGCGCTTCGCCTGCGGGGGGGGGGGTGGTGAGCGGCCGGGGGAGCGCCCCCCCGACAAAAACCAGG
>CAXUFU010000388.1:1452-3384 GCA_964250275.1 uncultured Chthoniobacterales bacterium
CAATCACAGGCATGACCGTTTACGTTCGCCCTTGCCCTCCCATAGGCAGCCTTATTGTAGCGCCATGTAAACTGGGTCGCGTTCGGTCAATGGGCCGGCTTCCAGACAGCACGGGACCGGCTCAGGAGAGCCATCCCTACCTTTGTAGGAGGGCAGCTACGCTGCCTGCTTCGGGCGCAAAGCGTACGACAGCACGTAATACCCGAGCGCTACGATCAAGAGCCATTTGAAGCCCACCACCAGCGAAAAATATTCGCTCAAGCCGCCTAGGATTACGCCCGCAATGTTCGAGCCAAAATCGACATCCGGCTGCACGCTCTCACGGAACGCCGTACTGAAAATTATGCCCGCGAAATAAACGGGCACAAACACGATCGCACAGGCCAAAATCGCCCGTACTCCGCCCGTCCCGAGTGCCAAAAACACCGTCGGCGGCACCAGGAAATTGATCAGCAGGGCGACCGCCAGCGCTACATAAAAGGGTAACAAGCGGCGGGGACGGAACGCCTGTACCGTCAGGTTCGCCAGGAGCACCATCACCAGGATGGCCGCAAAGACGATGGAGTTGACGATCCAGGTCGCGCCAAACAACAGCGCCATCTGCACGACCCCGCGCGTTTCCAAGAGCATGAAACCCGCGCCCAGGAAAAACATGCGGCCATTCGGCCGCACCCGGCGCACCGGAGCGAAGAGCAACAAAATCAGCACCGACAATGAGCCTATCATGAGCATGCCCGTGGCGCTGGGTTGGTAAGGAATGGCGGCGGTCTTGAGGTAAAGAAACGGCCAATCGTCGCTGGGCAGCAGGCGGGTGCTGGAGGTATCCACCTGGGCCAAACCCACTTTTGGAGTCATCGACGGCGAGGCGTTTTCGCCGCCGGTGTTGGCCGCGGCGGGGTCCGGCGTGAAATCCAGCAGATGGCGAATTTCGCCGAGCACGGGCGACGGCCCGTTGGTCACCATGATGACCGTGAAATGATCCGCCTGGCTGTCGCCGGGGGCGATCTCCGCCTGGTAAGGCAGCGAAATGACGACCGGCTCGGTGCCGAAAACCTCCGCGGCCATCTTCGCCAGCCGCGCCACGATCCAGCCCTGGCGATAATAGTTGTACATGACGAACAGCCCGCCCGGCCGGAGTTTTGCCTTCACGTCGGCGAACGCTTCCTTGGTAAAGAGGAAGCTTTCCAGCCGCAGGCTCGAGTAGCCCGAATGCAGCACCAGCGAATCGACCAGCGCGTACAGCGCGAGATCGTAGCGCTGGTCCGTGTGCCGCACGAAACTGCGGCCGTCATCAAAATAGCGGGTGACGCGAGCGGTATCATCGTAGGGGCGGTTCGGATGATCTTCCTGGCCGATGCGGCTGATGCGCGGATCGATCTCCACGGCATCGATGTGTCCGACGCCGGCGGCCAGGGCCGCGGCCACGTCGTTGCCGGAGCCTGCGCCGATGATGAGCATGCGGCCGGCCGGCGGCTGGCCCACGTGCATGTCCTGGTGCGCGAGATTATTGACGTTGATCGAGCGGCGCAGCGGATCGTAATGGATCTTGTAGTACGCGGACCAGAAGGTTTCGCCGTGCGGTTCATCGAGCCCGTAGGCGGAGATCGCGACAAGCAGCAAGAGGCCGATGGCGCTGCCCACTTGCCACCCGGTCCAGGGTCGCGCGAAGTACAGGCAGAGCGACGCGCTGAGCGCAAACCACAGGTGCGGCGTGGTGTTCAGGTAGGACGCCGCCGAGAACACGCCGATGCCCGCCAGGCTGCCGAGAATATCGGCCGTGTACGCCGCGGTGCGGTTGCTGGTGGCGCTAAAGCAGCGCCCGAGCGTCTGGCCCAGCCCGATGAACGTCAGGGCGATCAGCACGAAAAACGTTCCGCCCACCACCTCGACCGGGATGAGGAACTTCGACGGATCCTTGGCGCGATACTCGGT
>CAXUFU010000389.1:0-3367 GCA_964250275.1 uncultured Chthoniobacterales bacterium
GGCTAACATTCCGCCCCAGTCATTGCCCGCCGCGGCCAACCCGCCGTACCCGTCTACCGTCAACATGCCCGCCAGCGCCGGCGGCGGTTTCCTGCGGGGCGCGCTCACGACGGCGGCAGGCGTGGCTGGCGGAGAAATGCTCTTCCAAGGGATAGAAGACCTGCTGGGCCATCGTTCGGGAGCCTTTGGCGGCGGATTAGGCGGCGGCGGATTTATGGATACCGGGTTCGGGGGCCGTCCGGAAGTGGTCGAGAACGTGAACAACTACTATGGCGACAGCGGCGGCCAAGGCGCGGGCGTTGACTCAGGACTGCAAGACGCCGGCAATTTCCAGAACCCTGATTTCAATACCAAAGGCGACGACTTCCCGGCCAGCGTGGATTTGAACAATGACACACCGTCCACCGACGCGCTGAGTGACTTCGACAACGCGGGGTCGGCCGACGATTTCAGCTCGGGCTCTGACGATTTTAGCTCCGACAGCAGTTCGACGTAGCTAGATAATCGCCAGTACGACCGCACTCACGAGCAGCAGGCACATGGCGTAACTGAGGATCTGCTGAGGGCTCAACCCGAGCGGACGCGAGGTGCTCTGGGCGAACTCCGGGTCATACCACGCCGTGCCTGGAAAGAGCGCGGCGAGCGCCATGGACGCCCAGTACATGGCGGCCGCGGCAGCGGCGAGCAAGAACATCTGTAACGTCAACGGACGGCAGCCGAACAGGATATAGAGCGAAAGGGATCCCCCGAAAATCCCCAACAACATCGTCTGCCCATTATGGAACTTGGCGTGCGGTGGCCAAGCCGGATTCCAGAGATGCTGCCTCGACGTAGAAGGCACGACCGCATCCGCCACGAACCCCCCGAAGGCGTAAAGAGCGATTACTGCCACCATCCACTTCGCCACTTCCATGCGTGTTTCCATGGCGTGAACTTAAGACCACAGTCAGAATGCCCGGTATCGGAAAATAGCGCTATTGTGACGGTTGCCACGCCGCGGGCAACTTTTGGTGAACTCATCGACTACCATCACAAGGTTGAGTTCGGCTCTCGGCCGGCCTCTGGCGCTCGAAGAAGTGGCGGATGGCGATCGCCTGCTTGGCGCCATTGGCCGGTGGCGCCATACAGGGGCGTTGGTCGACCTCAGCGACACCGAGACGGTGCAAGTGGTGTTCAACGTGTCCGGCGGACAGCGCGTGGAGGTACGCCGGCGAGGAGGCTCGGTCCGTCAGACGATCCAAGCGGGTTCCATCGGGATTGTTTCGCCTGACTGCCCCACCTTTGTGTCTGTTTCCGGCCGGGCTGACACGGTGCAGATCATTTTGCACCGGGAGCTGCTCGGTCTCCCCTTGGACGGGTTGCAAGCGCCTCCGGAGCTGCGGGCTGCGGCCGGCTCAAAATGCCTCCAAGCTGCCGCGATCCAAGCGCTCGTGGCGCTGGCTGGTGGCCGCTCCCGCCGCCGCGACACGCTGCCAGGCATCCTGCGCCAGGTCGCCGCCTGGCTGGCAACGTCTGTCGCGCCGTCCACCCCTGGCCTAGCCAGAGGAGGGTTGTCACCGGCCGCGCGGCGACGCGTCGGCGCCCTGATGGACGAACGGCTGCAACCAGACGATTGCTTGCCGCTGGCCACGGCTGAGCTTGCCCAAGCCTCCGGTCTGAGCGTGCATCACTTCATCAAAGCCTTCCGCCGGACGGAAGGCGCCACACCCTATGCCGCGGTGATTGCCCGCCGCCTGGACCGCGCTTTGCATCTGTTGCTGCAACCAAAGGCCCGCGTGGACTGGATCGCCACGCAAACGGGTTTCTCTTCGCCCGCGCATTTCGTGAGCGCCTTTCGTCAGCACATGGGCACAACGCCCGGCGCCCTCCGGGACGCCGCAAGCATCCAGTAAGCGCCCGCGCACCGCGTCCTATAAGAGGTAGGGGCGGGCTTTGTCGCCCCTTTTTGTGTGGGATCGCGACGGCTACTTTGTCGCTTTTCCGCCCGAGTCTTCCGCCCAGCCGCCGCCAAGCGCACGGATCAACGCCACCGTGGCGGTGAACCGCCCGTCCAGCGTTTGCACGCTGCTGAGCTCCGAGCCCAGCAGCGACCGTTGCGCATCCACCACGTCGAAATAGTTCACGGCGCCCTCGAGATACCGCTTCTGCGACAACTCGAGCACCTCATTGGAATCGGCGATGTCGCGCCGGCGGGCGTCCGCCTGAGCGACCCGTTGCCGCAGGTCGCTCAAGGCGGTCTCGACCTCCCGAAACGCCGTCAACGCCGTGCCCCGGTACTGGGCCACGGCTTGATCGCGGCGCGCCCGGGCGGCGCGTAGTCCGGCAAGGTTGCGGCCACCCTCGAAAATGGGAATGTCGATCCCCGCCAGCACGGACATCGCCCGGCTTTGCGCATCGAACAGATGTTCCTGGTTGGCGCTCTCGAAGCCGGCGTTGGCCTGGATGTTAAACGTCGGCAGCATCCGGGCGCGCGCCACGCCGATGTCTTCGTTGGCCGCGTTCACCCGCCGTTCCGCCTCCGCCAGATCCGGCCGGTGGGCCAACAAATCGGCGGGGATGCCGGCCGGCACACCCGGCGGCGACACATCTTCCAGCGGATCGGGCGGCAGCCGAAAATCACTGGCGAGCTGGCCGCAGAGGACGGCCAACACGTTCTCGGTTTCGGCCCGCTGCCGGACCGCTTCGTCGAGATCGGCCTGCGTTTCATCGAGCACCTCGCGCGCGCGGGCCACGTCGAGCGGACCCGTCACGCCGGCATTGAGGCGCTCCTGGTTGAGGTGGACCGAAGCTTGCCGCAAACTCAACGTGCGGCGCAGGACAGCCACCTGGGAATCGAGCGCGCGCAACGTGAAATAATCGGTGGCGACCTCACCCGTCAGGCTCAGTTGCACCGCGCGCTGGTCCGCCTCGGCGGCCTGGAGATTCGAGCGGGCGCTGGCGTACTGGTGCCGAATGCGGCCAAAGACATCCAGCTCGTAGCTGGCTATCACCGGCGCGCGAAAGTCATCGTAAGTCTCGGCGACTTCCCGGCTGGAAAAGGCGGGGATCACCCCCGGAACTCCAGTGACCGTGCCGGTTGCGCCCGCGCCGGTCAACGTCGCGAACGCCTTCGAGTTGCCGACGAGCTGAGCCCGCAGGATCGGCCCGGTGTTCGTCGTGCGCAGTCGTTGCGCGGTGGGATTCGCGTCGATGTGCGGATAAAAATCGGCCGCCGCATCGCGCGTCTGCTGCCGGGCTTCCTCGATGCGGGAGACGGATTGCGCCAGGTCCTGGTTGGCGCGGACGGCTTCTGCCTCGAGCGTATCGAGCGCCGGCTCGCGGAAAATGCGCCACCACTCCGCGGCCGCGACCCTGCGCGGGACGGACG
>CAXUFU010000390.1:0-3365 GCA_964250275.1 uncultured Chthoniobacterales bacterium
CGCTTCGCGGCGGGTACAGGCAGGGACCGGCTCGGAGAGCCATCCCGACCTTTGGGGTTTGAGCCGCGGGCGCGGCGGCGGCCATCGGGCTGCGCCAGGCGTGCAGCGGCATGCTCCCAAGCGCCATGAACGCCAGTTGGCTCACACCGAAAGCAATCAGCCACGGGAACGCCTGGTCCATGAAGCCGTACGAATGCAGCCCGATACCCAGCATGTTCACCCCGAACCACGACCAGCTCGTCACCACGTTGCCGAACACGGCCATGATCATCAGCCCGCGCTGCTTGATCATCCCACCCCAACGCGCGTGCAAAATAATCGCGTTCCAGAGCACGATCAGCAGCGCGCCGTTCTCCTTCGGGTCCCAGCCCCAAAACCGGCCCCAGGATTGGTCCGCCCAGATGCCGCCGAGAATCGTCCCAACAAAACTGAACAGCGTCGCGAAACACACGATGCCGTACACCATCCGGGTCAGCGACTTGGCCGTGGCGGGGTCGAGCGAGCGCGTCAACGAGCCGCGCACGATGTAAAGAAGCGCCAAGAACCCGGCCAGGAACGTCGAGGCATATCCGAGCGTCACGCAGACGACGTGCGTCGCCAGCCAACCGTTCGTATCGAGCACGGCGCGCATCATTTCCATGGTGTCGCCGTCCATCGACAGATGATGGGCGATGAGCAGGGTGATAAAACCCATGATCGACGCCGTCGCGCTGCCGATCCCGTTGCGATAGAAGCGTTCCAGCACGATCCCGAGCAAGACCGACGCCCAGCCAATAAAGACCGCGGACGAATAGAGGTTCGTCACCGGCGGCCGGCCCTCGAGGTACATTCGCGTAATCAGCCCGCCGGTGTGCACGATGAAAGCCAGGACCAGCAGCGCGTAGGCATAACGCCCCAGCCGTTCCGGCCAGACCAGCCACGAGGCACAGGCCAGGAGGAAAATCAGCACGTAAATGACCATCGCGCTGTAGAACGGCTGCAGCGTGTTGAACAGCGCCTCAACGTTCGCCTTGTGCACGCGCTCGGGGAAATGTTCCCGCAGCCAGCCGCCGTAGTCTGCGACAGCGGAATTGAAGGCGGCCGGACTCCCCGCCGCGTACGCGGATCCCATGGCGGCGTAGGCGCTGACCGCCGGCGACAGGTGGCCGGCCGTGACGAAATCCAGCAAGCTCTGCCCCATCTTGCGCCATTGCTGGGGATCGGTCGACGGCGGCACCGGCGGAATGGCAAAGAAGTAGCCGTTCTCCGCCAGGAAGGCGTATCGCTGCAGCGCGTCGGCCGTGATGCCGCTCTGCATCGGGACGGCCGAGGGATGGATGGTCCGGACCAGCTCCGCGAGCTCGGCCTTGAAATCATCCGTGCCGGGAAGCTGCAGCGAGTTTTGCAGTTGGTGGTACAGCAGGACCCGTTCGTAGAGCTTGATGATGTCCCGCTGGAAGGCCGAGCGGAGCTGGGCATCCACTTTCTGGGCGAGCTGCGCCTGCTGCTCGATCTGCTCGGCATGTGGCAAGAGCTCGCCGAAGGAAAGCTGGCTGCCCACGGCCGCGTCCGAACCCAAGGCGGTCAGCGTCTCCGGATTCCACATCTTGAAGATCTTGCGCTGGTCCGCCTGCGGGGCGTTGAACAGGATTTCCGTCAGCCAATCGATGGCGGAAAGCGTCGTGCCGTCGTCGAGGTGCAACTCTTGCCGGCCTTGGATGATGAGCAACGAGTTGCGGGCGACCGTGTCGAGCGGTTTGATCCGCCCGTTGAGCAACACCGGCAGCCGGCCAAATCTGGCCAGGTCAAACCGCGCCACGGGATCCCGCTGCCACAAGGGCGACACCACCAGCAGAGCCGCCGCCGCCAGGATGAGCCAGGTCACCAGATTCTTCTTCACGCGGGCCGCCTTTTGATGAAGCCGAAGAGATGCATCGAGAATTGCCAAAGCAAACCCAGCGCGACGAGACCGCACGCGATGTAAGGCACGACCATCGCCGGGTTCTTTACCACCTGCAGGATGGTGGTCGTGTCGTTGTTGTCAAAGCCCGCCTGGTAAAACGTGTAGCCGCGATACCGCAACGGATCGTTCATCGAGATCACGGCCTCCCGGTTTTCGTTGCGCGTGAGGTCGAGCAGACGCACGCGGCTGGCGAAATTCTTCGGGATGTCCGTGCCGGCGTAACGGTCATGGGTGAATTTCAACAGCTTGAGCGCAAACTGCTTGTAGAAACGTCGCTGGCGCAAGACGAGCTCGTAGTTGCGGCCGCCGACGGTCAAAGGCTGGGGCTCCGTGATGGCGCTGGACACGAGCCAAGTGCCCATGGGGCCGTCGACGCCATCCAACTCCACGAACACGGACGATAAATCGCGTTCGTCGTCCTTGGTCGTGCGCGGGATCTGCGCCACGGCGAGATTCGGCCCGAAGCCGGCGGTCGCCTCGGAGGGCGGAGTGTCCGGCTGCTGCGCGCGCATGGTCACGACCGAGTTCGGCAGAAAACGGCGGACCTTCAACGTGAACGGCAGGGTCGGTTGCTGAATGATGCCGCCCCGGACGAGCACGCTTTCCGGGATGGCCACGACCTGATCGTAGGCGGGATCGGTGACGTCGATGATCGCCAGCTCGGTCTGCCGCGGCGCTTCGGAATAGCCGAGCGTTTCACCGGTCTCGATCCGCATCTGGCTCTCCTGCGCGAACAGGCCGGTCAAGAGCTGGCCGACGATGAGCAAGATCACCCCGAGATGCAGCAGGATGATCCCGATTTTTTTGCGGGAAAACTGAAAACGGGTGGCATGCGCCGCCAGCAGGTTAAGCAACAGCACGGTGCCCAGCAGATAACCGCCGGGCAAGACCGGGATCTTCCAGCTCGCGCCCTCCGGCCCCCAATACACGAACAGGCTCTGGAAAAACTGCGCCTGCACGTCGTGGATCCCCAGATGCACTTGCGCCAGGGTGCCGAGGAAAACGAGCACCATGCCCAGGCCCAGGCAGACCACCGTCAGCCGGAGGGAAGCCCACGGACGCAGCAGCGTTTGCCACGGCGAAGGCGCCGCGACTGCCAGCCGCGCGGGCGGGGAGGTCTGCGGGATGGTGGCGGGCGCGGACATTTGCTAAGGAAGGCTGAGGCTGGCGAGGAACCCGGCAAACGCGTTTTTCTGGCCCGCCACGAGCGCGTCTGGTCCGGTCATTTTGACGAACCAGGAGCGATCATTTTCGTTGAGGATCGCACCAAGAATGCGGGTTTGCACCGGCGGTTTACCAATCGGTACGTCGCTCACGAGGTATACGACGAGAAAAACGTGTCCGTTGCCTCTGACGTGCTCGCTCGCTTGCGCCAGCGCCACCTCGTCGATCATGGGCTGCGTGCCGAACAGCCGGACCAGGA
>CAXUFU010000391.1:0-799 GCA_964250275.1 uncultured Chthoniobacterales bacterium
GCATTACCATGCGCGCGCTGACCAGCAGCGACGACGATGAGGTTTTGGCCTGCCTGGAACTGCTGCAATTCTCGAGCGCCGGCACCGGCTACATGCACGAAGGCTTCGACCCGGATAATCCCACCGAGTTCAGCCGCGAATGGTTTGCCTGGGCGAACTCGCTTTTCGCCGAGCTGCTACTCAAGCTCCAGGCCGAGAAGCCGGATCTTTTACTCCGCGCCACGCGCTGACGTCACCAGTCGCTTTTTTTGTAGGGCGGGCGCTTCGCCTGCCGAGACCGGCGCCGTTCTCACGGCATGGCGATTTCAAATCCGCTTTATCGGAATACGTCAGGCGGCGCGTTGGAGCGCAAAAATCTCCCGGACGGTTGCCTCTCCAGCGCGTTGGTCGTGATTTTCTTCGCGGTGGTGGCTCAGGAACAACTCCAAAGCATCTGGAAGGTTCGCCCGGGCTTCATCCAATGTTTCGCCCTCACTAAACACTTCGGGCAATTCCTCGAAGGAGCAGGTGAAGCCGCCTTCGGGAGCCGGTTCAAACACGGCGGTCAGAGTGGGTGTGCCGTGGTGCAAAATGTTCATGGTTCCGAAACGGTTGTTTTTCTCGGTCGACACACTTTCAAACGGCATAGAGGTCAACACCATGCGTGCGCTCTGTGGTCGTCCTAAAATGTCCGTCAAGATAGAGGAGTCACACCCTTTTGTGCCAACGCTTCCACCGCTGCCGGGATCAGAGCGGACTTCCAAATTTTAAAGTCACGGATCTCGCCGTTGAAGGTATTCCCGTTCGACCATGGGTCGTG
>CAXUFU010000391.1:823-3357 GCA_964250275.1 uncultured Chthoniobacterales bacterium
ACCCTGGACACATCGGGAGCCAGGCTCCGTGCCGAGGAGGCGATGCGCTGGCCATCTTTGTACAGGGTCACGGTCTTGCCGTCGTAAGTCGCAGTCAGCATCTGCCAGCGGCCCGGCTCGATCTTGACCGACGTCTTGAGATCCTCCTGCGCCAGCCAAAAGGCGATTCCATCCTCGAAATAAACGAAGTACCGGCCCATGCCCGCCTTCGCGTTGTTATTCTCCGCCTCGCCAAAGCCACCCAGCAGCGTATAAGCCGCCGGCACTTTGTCGGTGCGCAGTAATAAGTTCACCGTCCACGGTTCCCCCGACTGAGTGGGCAGTCCCGCCGCCGGTTGCGACAGCGACTCCTGCGGAGTGTGCAAGGACGCCAGATTGTAGACCGGCAGCACACCATCGACCACATGGCCGGCAAACTTCAAGACGTTCGCTTTGGGCGTGTCTTCGACGATGTCCCGGACCTCCAGCTTCACCGGTGCGGTTTGGGAAAGGGGCGCCGCCAGATGCAGCGTGACCGTTTTCCGGTCCGCAGACACTTGCGCGGACTCGATCCGCACTCCTGCGGCACCGGCACCCGCGGCGGAAGCGTCGGACGCAAGGACGTAATGGTTCAGTTCGCCGGCTGAGGCCGGCTGGACCGGCTTGGAAAAGCACACCTCGATCGTCGGCACGAGCGGGGACGACATGACCGAAACGACGGCGGGCGGATTGACATCCTCCACCTGATAGCTGCCGCTCCACACCGGGCCCGGCCTTCCATTGGCATCTAATTCGGAGGCCTTGATCTCGGTGTCGCGCGAGAGAACCAACGGCTCCTTGTAAACCGGCGAACTCGCGGTCGGGGCTGACCCATCCGTGGTATAGTGAAGAGCCCCCGGCAAAAAATAGAGCGGCGGTTGCAGCGTGACCCGGGCGGAGTCCACGAAACGCCCCGGGGCGGGCGAGGCCGAGGGCGGCTGGCCGCCTGCCACATGGCTGGCGAACGTGTCATACAGTGGGGCCGCGGCCGCAAAGTCCCCGCTCGGCTCGTGAGCGACGCTGACCGCGAAGACGCGAATCTTGTCGTTATCCGGCAAGGTGAGGGTCTTCGCTCCCGGAGGCAGATCGGCCGAGCACTGGAAAAGATAGGCGTATTGGTAAATCTCGTTGCCCTTCTTTGGGTCGTGCCGATGCGAGCAATACCAGGCCACCGGGGAATGCTTGACGTAGCCGGGCACCAACCCAATCAACGGGTTGTTCCAATCGTACGTCAGTTCGGGCACCGGCCCTCCCCAGAGCCGCTCGTCCCATTGGCCGATGAATTGGGACCAGTCCGGTACTACCAGCGGGGTCGCCACGCCGTCGACTTTGACCTCGGCGCGCTGATCGCCACAGGCGGCGGCCAAGAGATAGACGCGGTTCGCGGAGCCGGCCGGGAGATCGAGCGTTTGCCCGTGGCAGACCAACGCGTTTTTCTGGCCGTCGGCGGCGGACCCGAGTTGGAAGGAAATGCCCCGGCTGACCAACGACGGGGGAAACTGTTCCGCGGGATAGGTGTGGCCCTGTTCGTCAAAGCCGCCATCCGCCGGGTGGGCGATCGTGCTCACGGCATCCAGATCATACGGCAGCGCCAGCGGCTGGCTTGCGATCGGTTCCTTGGCCACGTTTGGCAAAGGACCCAGCTTGAGTGCGAAAGCGTGCAGTTGGTAGGGCGGCGCATCGAACTCGAGCGCGCCATCCTGCAGGCGGGCAGGACCGAGCGGCATTTCCTGGCCGTCGATTTCGCGCGCCGCCAAGATCGGCAGGGCGGAGGTCAGCCGCACGCCAGGCGCCGGTTTCCCGGAAAGCTCCCGGAAACGCACCACGATTTCATCGCTGTCTTCCGCCTTCTTGACGCTCGAAATCTGGACCTGCGCGGAGTTGGTAGCGAAGAGCGAGAACGTTTTCCCGAGCGCCCCGGGATGCGCCGCAGAAGTAAAGGCGAGCATTGGCTGGTTGAGGCGCGCCGCCTCCCAGGAGGTGTTGCCCTGCCGCCAATCGCCGGTGTGGCCCTCGACGGCATACAGCATCTGGTGCGTCCCGATGTCCTGCGTGCCCTGGTCCTGGTAACTGGTGGTCACACCGGGCGAATAGAGGAGCGTCAAGCGCATCGTCCGATCGTCGGGCTTGTCCGAGCCGTACTTGCTGTCGTTAAGAATGGAAACGCCGTAGGAGCCGTCCGTGCTGGTCAGGTCCATCCATTGATGCTGCGGCACCTCGTATTGCTTGAGGTTATCATTGCCCCGCGACACCGTGCCGAGCTGGGCATCGTAAGTCGCCTGGGGATTTGAAACGCTCAGCGGGAAGGAGGCCTTGAGACTCGCTTCCAGTGTCTGCCAGCCAATCTGGGTGGCGAACTCGACCCGGTTCCCTGCCGCCCCGGCCGCCAGACGGATGTTCTGGATAAAGCTGGAATCCTGCCCCGTACGCTTCACCTGCAAAGTCACCCGCACCGGCCCGTTCTCCACCACGCTGACCTGCACCGGGCCCCCCCGCGTCGCATCCGGCGGCGTTTG